>DASUTR010000374.1:0-13103 GCA_036374535.1 Polyangiaceae bacterium | reverse complement strand
TCGTCCGGTTGTCTCATCTGCGACGCCATGTGGGATCTGAAGATTGGTCGGAACATTCCGGTAGTTCGCGAGGCGGACCGTCACGGGCACCATGAACTCCGTGCCGTCGGGTTCGAAAACGACGCCGTACATCGTTGCCGTCGCATCCGGTAGCCGGTGCGGGAATTGGTCGCGATTGATAATCGGCGTGATTCTGACGGGAACATTGCCGAGCACGGCGCCTGGTGGGAAATTAAGCTCAACGAGGTTCTGCGAATCCGTCGCGACGCCGCCCGATGAGTCGATGATCGTGACAACCGGATCGCGACGCAACACGACCATTGTTCCGAGATCGACCACGTCGCCGGGTCGGAGGTAGGCTTCGCGCGACATCCTCACGAAGTCCGGACCCTCGACGAAGACGAGGACACGGTGGAGTGGCGAGCCGGGAGTGGGTACCTGGGGAAAAGCGGTCAGCCGCGTTCGGAACGAACCGTCTGCGGCCGAACTGGTCACCGCATCATCACGCGGATCTTCATCGTGCGGCTCTAGCGGTAGAGCGTCGAAAACCTCGACCGTGAAGTCGTTGATCGGTCCGCCGAGATCGTCCTCCACGCGCCCGATGAGCGACGCCCGCGTCTCCAGTCGATCCCCCACGACTGGCGGCATCTGATCGCAGCCGGCCAAGAGGGTGTGGGCGACGCCGTTTATCGGATCGCAGCTATCGACGGTGCACTGGTTGCCATCATCTGTGACAAGAGGAGTGCCTGGCGAGCACGCTCCGGCATTGCACGCCTCGTTGCCATTACAGACGGTGCTGTCGGGGCACGGGGTGCCGTTCGCAACCGGCTCGTGGTGAACGCCAGCGACCGGGTCGCACGAGTCAGAAGTGCACGAATTCTCATCGTCGAGGTTCAGCGGTATACCCGGCGCGCAGGCGCCGGACGCGCTGCACGCTTCCAGACCATTACAGACGTTGCCATCAGGGCACGGCGTTCCCGCCGCAACCGGCGTGTGAGTCACCCCGTTCGCAGGATCGCACGTGTCCGTGGTGCATGGGTTTCCGTCGTCCGTTGCGACGGGCGTTCCTGGCGTGCAGGCTCCAGCCGCGTCACACGTCTCCGTTCCGTTGCAGAGGTCGGAGTCGCTGCAGCTCGTGCCCACGGCGACGGGCGTGTGGCTGATGCCGGTCGTTTGATCGCACGAGTCCGTGGTGCAGGGGTTGCCGTCGTTGACGGTTGGAGGCGTGCCGGCGATGCAGGTGCCGGTCGAGTTGCACGATTCCGAGCCGTTGCAAACGTTGGCGTCGAGGCAGAGGGTGCCGGCGGTGACTGGGGTGTGGGTGACGCCGGCGATGGGGTCGCAGGCGTCGGTGGTGCAGGGGTTGCCGTCGTTCACCGTGGGCGGCGTGCCGGCGCTGCAGGTGCCGGACTGGCACGTCTCGGCACCGTTACAGACTGTCGCGTCGTTGCAGGCGGTGCCGTTCGCTTTCGCTGGGTTCGAGCAGACTCCGGTGGACGTGTTGCACGTGCCAGCGTCGTGGCAGGAGTCTTGGGCGGTGCAGACGACGGGGTTAGCGCCCGTGCAGGTTCCGGACTGGCACGTGTCGGTCTGGGTGCAGGCGTTCGTGTCGTTGCAGGACGTGCCGTTGGTCTTGGGCGGATTGGAGCAGAGACCGGTCGACGGGTTACACGTACCGGCGTCGTGGCACTGATCGCTGGCGGTGCAGGTGACGGGGGTGCCGGCGACGCAGGCGTTATTGACGCAGGTCTCGACGCCGTTGCAGGCGTTGCCGTCGTCGCAGCCGGAGCCGCAGCCGGTTCCGCCGCCGACGGGGGTGTTCATGTCGGTTGCGATTTGGGCGGCGGTGAGGCCGTTGTCGTAGATGCGGACGTCGTCGATGAGGCCTTCGAACCATTCGCCCCAGATGGCGTTGCCGCCGATGCTGAGTGCGCCGTTCGTAGCCCCGACGTCGCCGTCGTAGTCGACGCTCGAGGCGAGGGTGCCGTTCACGTAGAGCGAGAGCGAGATGTCGTCGTGAGTCACGGCGATGTGCGACCAGGCGTCGAGGGGCAGCTCGGTGGGACCGCTGGCGCTTGCGAGCTCGCCGTCGTGGTTCACGTACCCGCTCGGAAGGAGGCCGTTGCCACCGGCGTAAAGCGCGTAAGCGAGATCGGACGTGTCGAGCTCCTTCATCAAGACGGTGCTCCAGTCGTTGATCGCCGACGGTTTTACCCACGCCATGAGCGTCATGCCGTAGGTCACGTCGAGCGAGGCGGAGTCGGCGACGACCACGCGGTCGTCGACGCCGTCGAACGAGAGCGCCCCGCCGTGCTTCCCCGAGGTGGACCAGGTTGCACCCGAGATCGTGCCGGTGTTCGAGCGTCCGGACGCGTCGCCGGTGCTCGCCCCGGCGCCTTCGTCGAAGGCATACGCGGCCACGAGGGCCGGCGCTGGACCCGGTGAAATGCCGTCCATCTCGAGCGCGACCTCGCTCGATGAAAGGCCACGGTCGTAGACGCGCACCTCGTCGATGAGACCGTTGAACCATTCGCCCCAAATCGAGTTGCCGCCGACGGAAAGGGGATCGCTGCTCGTGGCGATGGCGCCCGAAACGTCGACGGAGTTGTTGAGGCGACCGTTCACGTACAAAGAGAACGCGCTGCCGTCGTACGTGGCCGCGACGTGGGTCCAGCGGTCGGTGCGGAGTGGGTGATGGTCACCGAAGACTCCCTCCGAGAAGTTGTCGGCGCGGACGTGGGCGTTGACGGCCCCGGAGCCGTCAGCCGCATAGAGCGCGTACGCAAGCTCTTCGGAATCGAGCTCTTTTATGACAAGCGTTTGCCAGTCGGACGCGGTGGACGCGGGCTTTGCCCAGGCCATGACGGTCATGCCGCTCGTGAGATCGAGGGACGACGAGTCCGGGATGACGACGCGATCGTCGGTTCCGTCGAAGGAAAGCGCTTTTCCGCGCCGGCCCGCCGTGGACCAAGTGGCGCCGGAAAGAGTGCCCGTGTTGCCGGTTCCGGACACGTCGGCCGCCGTGCTGCCCGTGCCCTCCTCGAAATCGTAGGCGGCGACGAGGCCGTTCGTAACGACGAGGCGTTCGCTGCGCTTCGCCGTCGCTTCCGTGGGCCTTTGACTGCAGCCGAGGGCGCTGAGGCAAAGGATTAGGATGGTGAGAGAAACCCCCAGCGGCAATCCACGAGTCATCGGCATGGCGCAGCGACCCCTTTCTCGGTTCGTCCGTCCGCTCGAGTAGGATCGCTCCATCGTGCGCGTCGCGCATGAGTAGTTTGATCACACACGTGTACGGTTTCCGCCGTGTCCGCGTTTGGGCTCGGTAGCGATGGCTCGCAGTTCCCGCCGACTGGCGATGCCGAGCTTGGCGTAAGCGGAAGCGAGTTGATTTCCGACGGTGCGCTCCGCGCAGCAGCGTTTCTCCGCGATCGCGGCGTTCGACAAGCCGCTGAGCGCAAGCTCGACGACGGCTCTTTCGGCACTCGTTAAGCCGCGCGCCTCCGTTAGGAGAGGGGGAGCTTGCGTGCCGTTTGCGTCGTCGATGATTTCCGAAGAGGACGCAGCCTCATCGTGTGGAACAGGGTGCTCGGCCGCACACGGGCCGTCGCACGTTTTCTTTCGAGCGCGGGCGAGCAGCGTGGCGACGGCCGAGGTCGAGATGCCGAGCGAGCCGGCAATGGCCTTGTTCGAGCGGCCGCTGTCGGCGAGCTCGAGGACCTGTTCCTCGCGCGGAGTGAGAGACTTTTGCACGATGAGCAGCGGGTCGGTCGCCCGCTGCTCGAGTTGCGTGCTCGTTCGTCGAGATCGTTCGCTGCGTTCCGGCTTTCTGACCGCGTGGTCGTTGAAGGTTCGTTGTGGAGACCCGCCACCGCGTGCGCCGAAGCGGAGAATCCGCCGCCGCGGGTGCGCGATCCATAGTCATTTCGACTACAGCATCGGCGTCGTTACGGAGTCATCTCTGCGAGATGCCTAGCTTTTTCTTCGCTCGGTTAAGAATGGTCGATGGTCGAAGCCGCGAGCCCTAACTCGTACGAAATGAGCTTGTTCGAGTGGCCGAGCTCGGCATAACCGAGGACGAGTTGCTCTTGTGGCGTGAGGGTACGGTCACGGGCGAGCTCGGGAGCGTTCTTGTGCGCAAGGTAGTAGCGCCGGCCGTCGCGCTCGAAGTGTTCGACGAGCGACCAGCGTCCGGCGACGAGGCCACGCCAGAGCTCGACGGAACGTTCGGGGTCGTCGCGTTCGCCGCGCGCTGCGTCGATGCGGACGAGGGCGTCGCGGAGAGCGTCGCGCGCGGCGCGAGGTTCGGCGGGGCCGGTGGCGTGTTCGATCTTGCCGCTCGGCGACAGGATGGCTTCGGCGTGTGCCGTGAGATCCTGCGTCTCGCTGGCGAGCTTTTCGAGCACGGCGCGGAGGCGATTTCCGGCGGAAATGTGGGCGGCGAGGCGATGCCAGAGGTGCTGGGTGCGCGGTGAATGCTTTCGCCTCGGCGTAGCGATTGCGAGCATGCAGCCTCGTCCCGACGGATCGAGCCCGTTGACTCCGACCATGTCCTCGACGCCGTAACGATCGAGCACCGCGCCAAGAGGAACGAATCCGGCGTACTGAATGACGTCCCTCAGGCTTCCGAAGCGTATCGTCAAGAACACTCGGGCAAGTTCCCTCGCGACCTCTGGAGGGGCGTCCTTCTGGTCGAAGAAATCCATCGCGAATTGCTGGGGAAACAGATGAAGCGCGGGGATGCCCGCGTCGACCCATCCCTCGGTCGCGTCGTACCGAAAGGCCATCGCGCCAAGATTCGAAAGAGCACACGATGCTGACCTGGCTACGTTTTGTAGCCAGTCTTCCGTAGCGCCGTCGGTGCGATAGGCATTTTCGATCAACGCGACAACGTCAGTCGGCTTCATGTCCCAAACTTCGCCTTCAGTTCGCGCCGGCCCTTGATACCGAGCTTCTGGTACACCGCGGCAAGTTGATTCGCGACGGTGCGTGGCGAGCAGCGCCTTCGGCGCGCAATCTCCGTGTCCGAAAAGCCGCGGGTGGCGAGGGAGGCGACGGTGTGTTCGCTCCGCGTGAGCACGCTCGCTTCGGGGGACTCGAGCGCTTCGGCGATGGGGACGCTCAGGAGGACGAGGGTGTCCGTGAGGTGCGTGACGCGCGTGCCGGGGACTTTGCCGCCGAGGATGCGAGAGACGCCCATGCTATCTCCGTTCTCTGGCCAAGATGGGGTGCATCTTAGCCAGTGGCAGCCGAGATTTCATGGTGAATCGGTCCCGGCTGGTGGCGCCTTCCCGCATTGGGCGGCTTCCTCGGTTCAGGTAGACTCCGCGACCCATGAAGCTCATTCGATTCGGTGCGCTCGGGCGCGAGAAGCCCGGGGTGCTCGTGGACGGCGTGCGGCGGGACGTGAGCGCGAAGTTTCGCGATTGGGATCGGGATTTTTTCGAGGGCGACGGGCTCGCGGAGCTCGGGGCAGTCGTTAGGGGCGGCGTTTCGGGGTTTCCGGAGGTCGCGGAAGGTGAGCGGTGGGGGGCGTGTATCGCGCGACCGGGGAAGGTGCTGTGCATCGGGCTCAACTACCGCGACCACGCGCGCGAGCAGGGGCTCGAGCTGCCGAAGGAGCCGGTGCTCTTCATGAAGGCGACGAACACCGTCGTCGGGCCGTACGACGACGTGTTGATTCCGCGAAAAAGCAAGAAGACGGATTACGAGGTCGAGCTCGGGGTCGTGATCGGAAAGCGCGCTCGCTATCTCGATTCGCCGGAGCAGGCGCGGGCGTGCGTCGCGGGCTATTGCATCTCGCACGACGTGTCCGAGCGCGAGTTTCAGACGGAGCGGGGCGGGCAGTGGACGAAGGGGAAGTCGTGCGACACGTTCAATCCCGTGGGGCCCTTCCTCGCGACGGCGGACGACGTTGCCGATCCGCAGACACTCGATCTTTCCTTGGACGTGAACGGCGAGCGACGGCAGTCGAGCAACACGCGGGAGATGGCCGTCGGGGTGTTCGAGCTCGTCCACTACCTTTCGCAGTTCATGACGCTCGAGGGCGGCGATCTCATCTCGACGGGCACGCCGTCGGGCGTCGCCATGAGCATGAAGCCGCAGCGCTTCCTTACCGAAGGGGACGTGGTCGAGCTTCGCGTGGCGGGCCTCGGCTCGCAGCGGCAGACGTTAAGACTGGCGTGAGCCCTGCCCGCGGGCCGGGGAAAGTTGAACAAACGAAGGGGGATGCCGATGGATCCGGCGACGAGCTGCCACTGCGTGGGTTACGAGCAGAAATGAAGGTGCTGTACGGCTTCATCTGCGCCCTTGGAACGAGCTCACGGTAAGAAATGACAGGAAAAATTGGCGGCAACGCCTTCATGCGACAGAGACTTCTCGGCTTCGCGGGGGCGCTGTCGCTCGCCGGTATAGCGGTCGGTACGGGCTGCAGTACGGGTGGGGGTGACGGGGGCGCAACGGGTGGGGCCGGAAGCGCGACCGGTGGTTCGACCGGAACGGGCGGCTCGGGTCCGACTGGCGGGTCCAGTACGGGCGGCAGCCCGACGGGTGGTACGTCCCCTACGGGCGGCAGCGGAGGCTCCGGCGGCCCCATGAACTGCACGAACGTGACCGCCTGCGGCGGCAGCGTCGTCGGAACGTGGAACGTCGTTTCGTCGTGCTTGAAGCTTTCGGGGGCCATGGACATGTCCCTGGCGAGTCTCGGGTGCGCGACGGTGCCGGTGGACGGCTACCTCACGACCAGGGGTTCCTTCACGGCGAACGCCGACGGGACCTACGTCGACAACACGACGACGACGGGAGTTGTCAGCTTCCCGCTATCGCCCGATTGTCTCTCCGTTTCTTCGGTTCAGACCGAGTGCGGCCGCATCGGGGCGATTTTCACCGCTCTCGGGTGGACGAACTCCGTCTGCACGGAGACGAACGGCCAATGTGGCTGCGTGCTCAACACCGAGCAGACCGGCGGAATGGGAGCGATCGTCTCCTTTACGGAGCCGCGTGGCTCTTACACGACCGCCGACGCCACGCTGACGGCGACGAACGTTTCGTACCAGTACTGTACGGCGGAAAACACGCTGACGGTGACTCCGCAAATGTCGGCGCTCACGGGCACCATCGTGCTCCAGCGCGACGGCTCGGGCGGTACGGGCGGTATGGGTGGGTCCGGAACCGGCGGCTCCGCGGGCATGGGCGGCGGCACGGCGGGCACGGGCGGCAGCGGCGCGGTTTCCGGCATGGGCGGCTCCGCGGGTGCGGGCGGCAGCGCCGGCAAAGGCGGCTCGGGTGGCGCGACCGCAGGCTCCGGTGGCTCGAGCGGCGGTGGCCCCGTGGGAATGCGGCCGTGCGACATTTACGGCGCTGCGAACAACCGATGCGTCGCCGCGCACAGCACGGTGCGCGCTCTGTTCGGCGCGTATTCAGGGCCCCTCTATCAAGTGCGGCGCGCGGACGGCATGACGCGCGACATTCCGGTGAAGAGCCCGGGCGGGTTCGCGGATTCCGCCCAGCAAGACTCCTTCTGCATGGGCACGACGTGCACCATCTGGCGGGTGTACGACCAGACCACCAACGGTAACTTCATCGAAGCTCAGACTCCGACGAGCACGGTGGGCGGGCGCACGGGTCAGTCGGCGGCGAACGCGGCCGCGGAAGCGCTGAACGTCGGCGGCAACCGCGTTTACTCGCTCTTCACCCGTCCCTCACAGGCCTACTGGAGAGACGGCTCGCAATCCGGCATGCCCCTCGGCGCCGATCCGCAAGGGGTTTACATGGTGACGAGCGGCACGCACTTCAACAGTGGGTGTTGCTATAACTACGGTAACGCTCAGACGAGTCGGACCTACGAGGGCGGTCCCACGATGGACTCCGTGTACTTCGGAAACTGCACCATCTGGGGCAGGGGCGCCGGCAACGGCCCCTGGGTCATGGCGGACATGGAAGACGGCATCGTCTCGGGCGCGAACACCGGCGTGAACAACAACTCCCCGAGCATGCCGTACGCGTACGTCACGGCCATGGAGAAGAACAACGGCAGGACCGAGTTCGCGATTCGAGGGTCGAACGCGACGACCGGCAACCTCGGGACGTTCTATAAGGGCGCCCTTCCCGCGGGGAAGAACCCCATGAGAAAAGAAGGCGCCATCGTGCTCGGAAGCGGCGGCGACTGCTGCTACAGCAACAACAACGCGAGCGAAGGGACCTTCTACGAAGGCGCCATCGTCGCGGGTTATCCGTCGGATGCCACGGAAGACGCCGTCCATGCGAACATCGTGAGCACCGGCTACGGCAGATAGAGCGTTCGAGGTCGGGCGCGGCCGCGCCTTGGAAAACCGACGGATGAGACGCCGCGACACGACAGTCGAGTGTATGAGGCTCGAGGAACGTGTCTTCTCGGTCAAAAAGCGTTTTCTGGCCATGTACAAGAAGGCCGACGCGGGCCACATCGGAAGCTCCCTGTCGTGCGCCGAGATCCTCGTCTTTCTGAAGTTTGCTTGGATGAGGAGCGACGACACGTTGATCCTCTCCAAGGGGCACGCCGCGGGGGCGCTCTACTCGCTCTTGGCCGAGGCCGGCGTGCTGAGTCCGAGTGATATCGATACCTTCTACGGCGAGGGCACGCTGCTTCCGGCGCTTCCCCCCTTCAACGCAATCGAGGAGATCCCCCTCGCGACCGGGAGCCTCGGCCACGGTCTCTCCGTGAGCGCCGGCATGGCCCTCGGGGTGACGCTCAATCACCAGGAGCAGCGCGTGTTTTGCGTCACGTCCGACGGCGAGCTCGACGAGGGAAGCGTCTGGGAAGCGGCGCTGTTCATCGCCCATCGCAAGCTCGCGAACGTCGTTTGGGTCATCGACCGCAATCGCATCCAAGCGCTCGGGCGCACCGAGCAGGTGATGGCGCTCGAGCCGCTCGACGAGAAGCTCCGCGCGTTCGGCTATCACGTCGTCAGCGTCGACGGCCACGATTTCGCTTCGCTACTCGCCGCGCGCGAAGAGTTCGAGCGCAGGCTCGAAGCTCCGCGTATTCCCATTGCCATCATCGCCAATACCGTCAAGGGTCATGGAATCAGCGCCATGCAGGAGACGGTCGGCTCCCATTACCTGCCGCTCGCGGATGGACAGTACGAGAGCGCTCTCGACGAGCTCACGCGTGCGCACGCCTTGCGGATGAGCGGCTACCGGAATGCGGACTGAGTTCGCTCGAGCCATCGTCGCTCTTTTCGAGGAGCGACGGGATCTCGTCTTCATCACGGGCGATCTCGGCTACATGGCGCTCGAGCACGTCGCAGAGGTCCTGGGCGAACGCTTCGTCAACGCGGGCGTCGCCGAGCAGAACGCCGTCGCGCTCGCCGCGGGCCTCGCGCGCACCGGGCACTTGCCGTGGGTGTACAGCATGGCGGTGTTCACGGTGCTCCGCCCCTTCGAACAGATTCGACACAACCTGTGTTTGCACCGACTTCCGGTCAAGCTCGTCGGGAACGGTGGGGGCTATGGCTACGGCATCATGGGCGCGACGCACCACGCGCTCGAGGACGTGGGCGCGCTCCGAGCGCTCCCGAACCTCCGCCTCTACGTTCCGCTGGTCGCCGCGGACGTGGAGCACGTCGTCCGCCGGATGGCGGCCGATCCGCTGCCGAACTACCTGCGATTGAACGCGCCCGCCGAGATCGGAGACGTCCCGGAGTTTGCTCCCTGGCGCCGCATCAAGTCGGGTCGAAGCGCGATCGTCATCGGGATGGGCCCCGTGTTGCAGAACCTCTACGAGATGGAGGCTCCCGAGCTCTTCGACGAGCTCGAGATCTGGAGCGTCGGCACGTTTCCCATCGAGTACGTCCCCGCCGAGCTCGAGGCGAGCATGCGTGAAAAGCGGCGCGTCATCACGATGGAAGAGCACTATCGGGCCGGAGGGCTCGGCGAAGCCCTGAGCTACCTGCTGCTCTCGTCCGGCGTCGCTCTGGATTCGTTCACGTGCCTCCACGCGGCGGGGTACCCCTCCGGGCGCTACGGGAGCCAGCGCTGGCACCAGCGAGAAAGCGGGCTCGCGGGGCCCGCGCTGGTGTCGCGTTTGGAGAAGCTCGTCCGTGTCTGAGGCGAAGCTGTCCGCGGTCGTCGTCTGTTACCTGGACGCGCCGGCGATTCCTCTCATGCACGCGCGCCTCACGGCCGTGTTCCGTTCACTGCCGGTCGATTACGAAATCATCTTCGTCAACGACGGCAGCCCGGACGACACCGACGCCGTCTTGAAGGAGCTCACGGAAAAAGATCCGCGAGTGCTCGCCGTCGAGCACTCGCGGAACTTCGGCTCGCAGAACGCGTTCGTGAGCGGGATGCAGCTTGCCACGGGCGACGCGGTCGTTCTCCTCGACGGCGATCTCCAGGATCCCCCCGAGCTCATCTCCGCTTTCTACGCGAAGTGGCGGGAAGGGAACGAGGTCGTCTACGGCCGGCGCGCGAAGCGCGAGGGCTCGCCGCTCCTCGCGTCGTTCGCGAAGCTCTTTTATCGAGTGTTCCGCCGCGTGTCGGCCGTGCCGATGCCGCTCGACGCGGGCGACTTCGCCCTCATGGATCGAAGGGTCGTGAACGAACTGCTCGCTCTACCGGAAACGGACCAATTCCTGCGCGGTCTGCGCGCCTGGGTCGGCTTCAAACAAACGGGCGTCGATCACGTTCGGCCGAAGCGCCCCTTCGGCCGCTCCACGCACGGCCGGCTGAAGAACGTCTGGTGGGCCAAGAAGGGCATCTTTTCGTTCACGTTCCTGCCCATCGAGCTCCTCGGATACGCGGGTGCGGTCATGACGGCCTGTTCCTTCGGCGCGCTCGTCTATCGTCTCATCGACTGGTGGTGCCGGCCGCACGCGGCTCACGCCGCCGCGACCATCGCGACGCTCGTTGCGTTCTTCGGCAGCATCAACCTCTTGGCCATCGCCACGCTCGGGGAATACCTGATCAAGGTGGTCGAAGAGACCAAGCGGCGGCCGAAGTTCATCCGCAAGGCCATTCGGCACGGCGGCGAACACTACGCTTCCGCCGCGGCGATCGAGGGCTTTCTCCAGCGCCGGGTCGGACCAAGGTCATGACGGCGGAAAGCGTTCTCATCACGGGCACCACTTCGGGCATCGGTCGCGCCCTGCTCGACCACTACGTTCGGAGCGGTGCGGACGTCGTCGCGGTGAACCGCCGGCGCGTCCCGGAGCTCGAATCCGAATATCCTCCGGTGCGCTTCGAGCACGTGGACGTCCGCTCGGCGAAGGACGTCGAAAGCCTCGTTCGAAGGCTGGCGGATGCGGGAAAGGTGCCGGAGCTTTTCATCTTGAATGCCGGAATCAACCGTATCGACAACGACGCAGCGTTCGAGCTCGACGCTTACAGGGACGTCGTCGATACGAATCTCTACGGCGTTCTGCACTTCGTTCGGCCCCTCACAGAGCTACCGCCGAACGAGCGTCCGCGTCACGTCGTCGCCGTGAGCTCGATGGCAAGCTACGTCGGAAACCCCTACGGGCTCGGCTACCACACGAGCAAGCGGGCGCTGACGGCGTGTTTCGATACCTGGTCGCGAATGTACGAGGGGACCGACCTCGTCTTTCAACAGGTCATGCTCGGGCCCGTACGCACGCCAATTTACACGATGGCAAAGCAGCTTCCGCCGTGGATGGGCCGGGTGAAGGACGCGTTCTCCGGGTCACTCGAGGGCACCGTGCAAGCCATCGCGCGCTTTGCTCGGACGCGAAAACGGAAGCTGTTCTATCCGCACCGGGCCGTGCCTCTCTACTTCGGCGTGTGGCTATGCCGAGCGCTCGCACCCGGATTCTTCCGCGGGCGTAAGACGCTCGCGGGGGACGACCGCCGCGCCGTCTCCACGGCGGCCGGCAACGCGAAGGAGCCGGTGACATGAGGTCGCAGAAGCTCGTGCCACGAGCGCTTCGAGAGCTCAGCGTCACGTACAGCACCGCGGACCTCGTCGCCGTGGCAGGCATTGGCGCCGTCGTCGCTTCATGGGCCGCCGTGGCGGGCGGCGGGTTTTCGGTCCGCGCGCTGTTGGCGTGCGAAGCCGCGTTTTTTGCGTTCTACGTGGTCGGCTCGCTCGTCGCGGGCGCTCGCTCGCTTGCGGCAGGGGTTCTCTTCGACCTTCCGCTGCGCTTGCTCGTCGGCTACGCGGTCGTCAACACCGGGTTACTCGCGCTCGCGGTGGTGTCTCCCCTCGGAATCGTCGCGAACTTCGGCCTCTTGCTCGCGCCGGCGTTGTTTGCGTTCTTCAACGCCGAAAAGCGGATACGGAGCCCTGGACATCCCGCTCGTCTTTGGGCGGTCGGACTCTGTCTCGTCGCCACCACGCTCTGGTGCCAGGACTCCATCAGCCCGACGTCCGAGCAGGGGGACCTGGTCGTCTTCAAGCCGTGGATCGACGGCTTCTATCACTCGGTGCACATTCGAATCTTCGCCGCGAGCCACGGCGCCTCGACCATCGAAGATTTTCGTATGGCCGGCGTCCCCGCGCGCCTTTATCACTACGGCTCTTACCTGTTGCCGGCGCTCATCAAGCAGGCGTCGGACATCCATTCGTACACCGCGTTCGCCGGAATTTTGGCTCCCGTCGGGGTCTTTTTCACCGGGCTCGCGGCATACGCGTTCTTCGGCTCGCTGTGGGGCGCGTGGCCGGGTCTCGCCGCGTGCGCGGCGCTCTTGCTGCTGCCGGACGGTTCGCAGCAGGGCATGCAGAACCCGTTCATGTCGTACCACTGGCTGACGCAGATTTCGCCGAGTGCGACGTACGGGCTGGCGCTGCTCGCCGTCGCCTGGCTGTTCGTCGTTCAGGGGTGTGTGAACGGCAGCCGCCGCCAAGTGCTCACGGGCTGGATCGTCGCGGGCATCGTCGCCGCCTACAAGCTGCACTACGTAATCGCGAGCGCGCTGCTCCTCTTGCTCGTTCCCGCGCTGTTCTTCCGCGGAGAACGAACCGCCAAGCGGCGAGCGCTCCTCGTGCTCGCCGCGACCGCCCTTTACGTCGGGGCCCTGACGTTCGGACAGAAAGTCCCCGGCGTGCCGCTGATTCGCCTCGACGGCTCGAGCTCCGGAGAAATCCTGCGGTTGATTCAGACCTTCGCCGA
>DASUTR010000373.1:0-2318 GCA_036374535.1 Polyangiaceae bacterium | reverse complement strand
CGGCTCCGCGCGCATCTTGTCGCGCAGCTCGCCGGCGAGCCTCTCGACGTTCACGCGCTTGAGCAATTCCTTGATCGCCTCGGCGCCCATCTGCGCGCGGAACTTCGTCACCCCGTAGTCCTCGCGCGCCTTGCGGTACTGCTCTTCGTTGAGCAGCTGGTTCTGTTTGAGGTCGCTCTCGCCCGGATCGACGACGACGTAGCCCTCGAAGTAGAGGATGCGCTCGAGATCGCGCAGCGAGATGTCGAGCAGGTGGCCGATGCGGCTCGGCAGCCCCTTGAAGAACCACACGTGGCTCACCGGCGTGGCCAGCGTGATATGGCCGAGGCGCTCGCGGCGCACCTTGGCCTGCGTCACTTCGACGCCGCACTTATCGCAGATGACGCCGCGGTGCTTCATGCGCTTGTACTTGCCGCACAAGCACTCCCAGTCGGTGATCGGTCCGAAGATCTTCGCGCAGAACAAGCCGTCCCGCTCGGGCTTGAACGTGCGGTAGTTGATGGTCTCCGGCTTGGTCACTTCGCCGTGCGACCACGACATGATCTTCTCCGGCGACGCCAGAGAAATACGGATCGCGTCGAAGTCGGACGTCAGCGAACCCCTATCGTGAAAACTTGGTCTCATATCTACACCTCTTCCAGTGCCGGTGCGGGTGCCGCAGCGACAGGTTCGGCGAGTTTCTTCTTCGTCTTCAGCAGCTCTACGTCAAGGCAGAGCGACTGCAGCTCGCGGATCAGCACGTTGAATGACTCTGGCAACCCGGCCGTAAACGACGCATCGCCTTTCACGATGGCCTCGTAAATCTTCGCCCGGCCCGTGACGTCGTCCGACTTGGCGGTGAGGAGCTCCTGGAGGATGTGCGCCGAGCCGTACGCCTCGAGCGCCCAGACTTCCATTTCTCCGAACCGCTGTCCGCCGAACTGCGCCTTGCCTCCCAGCGGCTGCTGGGTGATGAGCGAGTAGGGTCCGATCGAGCGCGCGTGAATCTTGTCGTCGACCAGGTGCGAGAGCTTGAGCATGTAGATGTAACCGACGGTCACGTCCTGCTCGAACTCCATCCCCGTCATGCCGTCGTAGAGCTTCGTCTTGCCCGACTTCGGCAGGCCGGCCTGGTCGAGCCAGCTCTTGATCTCGGGCTCCGTCGCGCCGTCGAAGACGGGCGTCGCGAAGTAGAGGCCGAGCGCGTGCGCGGCCCAGCCGAGGTGCGTCTCGAGAATCTGGCCGACGTTCATACGCGACGGAACGCCGAGCGGATTCAGCACGATCTCGACAGGCGTACCGTCCGGCAGGTGCGGCATGTCCTCCTCGGGAAGAATGCGCGCGATGACCCCCTTGTTGCCGTGGCGGCCCGCCATCTTGTCGCCGACCGACAGCTTGCGCTTCATCGCCACGTACACCTTGACGAGCTTGATGACGCCCGGAGGCAGCTCGTCGCCGCGGCGAATCTTCTCTTTCTTCTCTTCGAAGAGCTGACGGATGACTTCGACCTGCCGCTCGGTTCTCTCTTCGAGCGCGCGGAGGTCGTCCTCGAGCCGCGGATCGTCCGCCTGAATCTTCAGGCGCACCATCGCGTCGTAGGGCATGTCCTGCAGAATCTCGGGCGTCAGTACCGTGCCCTTCTTCTGCATCCGCTCGCGGCCGTACTCGTCGAACAGATCGCTGCGCAGCGTCTGGCCGTTCAGCATCTGCACGACGCGCTTCTTCACTTCGTCGTGAAGGATGCGAATCTCGTCCTGCAGGTTCTTCTCCATCATGTCGAGCTCTTCGGCTTCGATAGCCTTGGCTCGATCGTCCTTCTCGATGCCCTTGCGCGAGAAGATCTTGACGCCGACGATGATGCCCTCGATGCCCGGAGGGCAGATGAGGGATGCGTCGCGCACGTCGCCGGCCTTCTCGCCGAAGATCGCGCGGAGCAGCTTCTCTTCGGGCGTGAGTTGCGTCTCACCTTTCGGCGTCACCTTGCCGACCAGGATGTCTCCCGGCTTGACGTAGGCGCCGATGCGGATGATGCCGCTCTCGTCGAGATCGCGAAGGAACGTCTCCGACACGTTCGGGATGTCCCGCGTGATTTCTTCGGGGCCGAGCTTCGTATCGCGCGCCTCGATCTCGAACTCTTCGATGTGGATGGAGGTGTAGTAGTCGTCCTTCACCATCCGCTCGGACACGAGAATCGCGTCCTCGAAGTTGTAGCCGCGCCACGGCATGAAGGCGACCAGCACGTTCCGGCCGAGCGCGAGCTCGCCCAGCTCCGTGCAGGGACCGTCGGCCATGACCTGGCCCTTGTGCACCTTCTGCCCGACACGCACGATCGGCTTCTG
>DASUTR010000372.1:0-17869 GCA_036374535.1 Polyangiaceae bacterium | reverse complement strand
GCCGCCCAGGACCAGGCAGACGTGCTCGAGGCTCGCGCCGCCGACGGCGCTGCGCACGGCGACGAGAATCTCACGCCCATCTTTCTTCGAACCGATGCCCGCCGATCTGAGAGCGCCGTGCCGGCGCGTCGGCGCAGGCTTCGCGGTGCGCGGTGTGCGCAGGCCGTTCGCGTTCATGTTCAATGCGAGTGATTGCGACATGCGTGTTCGTCTCGGTATGAGCAAGGCACGTGCCATGGGTATTCATTCACTCGGATTCTGACTATCGGTCACGCGCCGGAACGCTCGAAAAAAGCGCGAAACGTCGCACGCCCGCGCGCGGGTCAGACTCTCGTCACGGCGAATCGCCTCCGTTGCTCGTTTGCGCCATGACTTCGGGATCGCGGATCGCCGAAGCGATGTGACCGCGAGTGACGCGTCGAAACGCGCGCTGAGCACGGTGTTTCGCGGCGGTTCTTGCCGCACTGGACGAACCGCACCCGACGAACGGTTTCTGAAAATCGCCGCGATTGAGTTAGCCTCTCGACGATGTCGGGGCGTCGCATCGCGGACGGTGGCTTGGCCGGTCAGGCCGACGGCGCGATCCCTCCTCGACCGAGCGAATCCGCGCGGTTCAGTGCCGCGCTCGCTTCGCCGCGCGGCGTCCTCATCGCGATCCCGTTGCTCGTCGCGTTCGTCGGGGTGAGCCTCACCTTGGTCGGGCAGCGCGCGCTCGAGAAGACGAGCCTCTCGATGGCGCGCGATCGCTTCGTCGAGCAAACCGCGTTCGCCGGCGAGCGCATGGCCTTCGCGCTCGGCAAGGGCGACGCCGTGCTCGATCGAGTGCGCGAGATGCAGAAGGGGCGGGCCTCGGCCGATCCTGCAGACGGACTCGCGCTGGTCTTGCGCGATCTCATCGCGGGCCGCTCCGGCATGACCCAGGTGTACGTGGGCTATCCGGACGGCACGTTTCAGGGCGTCTACATCGCGGACGACGGACTCTTGCGCTACCAAGAGAGCCGCGTCGGACCGGGCGGCGGCAAGTTTCGCCATCACACCTTCAGTCGTTCGATTCTCGTTTACGAGCGCGAAGAACCGACCGACTACGATCCTCGCAAGCGCGCGTGGTGGGCCGTCGCGCTCCGAGCGGGAAAGCGCGCCTGGACCGAGCCGTATCCGTTCTTTACGACCCGGCGCACCGGCGTCACGCAAGTCGAGCCGATCTTCACCGACTCCGGCGAGCTTCACAGCGTCATCGCCGTAGACTTCGACGTGAGCGCGCTGTCGTCGTTCATGGCGACCGCCGAAAGTGCGGACGTGCACTCTCTCGTCTTCGCCGAAGGCGGCGTCGTGCTCGCCTACCCGAAGGCCGCCGCGCAGATCGCGAAGCAGAAGCCGACGAGCCACGCGTTGAACTACCGGGACATCGCCGACCCGCTGTTGACCGCCTTTTTCCAAGTCTCGTCGACCCGGGGGGAAGAGCTCGGCAAGGATTTCACGCGCTTCGAGTCCGAGCGGCAGAGCATGCTCGCCACGATGGCGCCCATCGGCGGCGCCGGGCTTCCGCGCTGGCACGTCGCCGTGCTCGTGTCCGAGCAGTCGTTCCTGCGCGCGCTCACGACGCACCGCCGGCAGAGTCTGCTGATCGCCGCCGTGGCGCTGGTCGTCGCGGTGTTGGCTGCCTGGGTCTTCGCTAGGCACATCGTGCGGGCTCGACGCGCCGTCGCCGTGGCGCGCGCCGAGGCCGACCAGGCGTCGCGCGCGGCCATGGATCTCGGCAGCTACAAGTTGCTCGACTGCCTCGGCAAGGGCGGCATGGGTGAAGTGTGGCGAGCCGAGCATCGCCTGCTCGCGCGCGAGGCCGCCATCAAGCTCATCAACGCCGATCTCGTCAGGGCGGCCGATCGCGAGCAGATCCAGGAACGCTTCCGCCGCGAAGCGCAAACCATCGCGAGCCTTCGCTCGCGAAACACGGTGGAGCTCTTCGACTACGGCGTCACGGGCGACGGCACTTTGTTTTTCGTGATGGAGCTCCTCGACGGCACCGATCTCGAAACCCTCACCGAAAAACACGGCCCGCAACCGGCGTCGCGCGTCGTGGGCTTGCTCGTCCAGGTCTGCAATTCGCTCGCCGAAGCGCACGACGCGGGTCTCGTCCACCGTGACATCAAGCCGGCGAACATTTTCGTGTGTCGTGCGGCCGACGAAGTGGACGTCGTGAAGGTGCTCGACTTCGGGCTCGTGCTGGCGCCGGCCGGACAGGGGGCCGCGGCGCTGTCGTCCTCGAAGACCGCCTCCGACGGCGGCCCGAGTCGCTTGCCCGATTCCGGCTCGGCTCGTCTCACGCAGCAGGGGAGCTACCTCGGGACGCCGACGTTCATGCCCCCCGAGCAAGCCATCGGACTCGAGGTGGACGCTCGCGCCGATCTCTATGCCCTGGGGTGCGTCGCTTGGTGGCTCCTGACCGGGCGCCTCGTCTTTCCGGCGAACGACGCCATGGCGGCGCTCGCCGCGCACATGACGCACGCCCCGCCGCCCCTCCGCCCTCTCGTCAGTGGGGCGCTTCCCGCCGAGCTCGAAGAGCTCATCCTGCGCTGCCTCTCGAAGAATCCGTCCGAGCGCCCTGCGAGCGCGAGGGAGCTCGCGCAGGCCTTGCGCGCGATCCCCTTCGTTCCGGGAGACGCGTGGACGGCCGAGCACGGCCAGGCCTGGTGGAAGCGCCTCGCGGCACGCTCGAGCGGCGCACCCAAGGCCGCGCTCGGTACGATGGACACGATCCTGAGCGGGAAGCCGACGTTGCCGCGCGAACGGCCGGCGTGAGCCTGAATCCGGATACCCGTCGACGCGAGTGCCACGTTGACGCGCGAAACGCCCGCGCCTAGAGAGAGCGCATGCGAGTGTGGCGAGTGATGGATCCGTGTGTTTTCGCCCGACGAACGCCGCTCGGAGCGGCGCTCGTTGCTTTCACGCTGTCGGTCGGCGCGGCCGCTCAGACGACGCCCGCGCCCGCACCCACGGACCCCGCGACCCAAGGGGTGCCCCCTCCGGACGCGCCGCCACCCGACCCGGCCGCGCCGCAGCCGCTGCCCGCCCCGGCCGAGCCGACGGCTCCGGCCGAGCCGGCCCCCGTAGCGGAATCCCCGCTCTTGGCGGAGGAAGAGGCGCCTCCTCCGCCGCCCCCCGACTATCAGGAAGACGACGGCGGCGACGAACGTTCGGCGGGACCCTTCTCGAAGGGCATGGTGCGTCTGACGCTGCTCGTCGGAACGGGCTCGACCTACCGCGACACGTACCTGATCCTGGGCGGCGGCCCCGGCTACTTCCTGTTCGACGGTTTCGAAGTGGGCCTCGATTACGAAGCATGGATTCTCGCCGAGCCGGTGATGCACCGATTGAGCCCCGAGGCGAAATACATTCTCCACTTCGTGCCCGTCATCAAGCCGTACGTCGGCGTCTTCTACCGACACACGTTCGTGACCGGCGGATACGACGACTACGATCAGGTCGGCGCGCGCGGAGGCCTCTTCTACGTGCCGAAGGGCGGGAACATGTACGTCGGCGGCGGCGCGGTCTACGACCGTCTCCTCGATTGCGAGGACACGTCGCTCGTCGACTGCGACGAGGTTTATCCGGAAATTTTCTTTGGTATTTCGATTTAGTCTCGCGGCGCTCGCGGCAGGGTTCTCGTTCTTCGTGCCTCTGGCGGCTCGGGCCGCCGGCCCGATCGGTCCGAACGGCGCCCCGATCACGACGAGCGACTACGCGGTGGACCTGTTTCAGGGACCGCTCTTCGCCGGCTCGCGCGTCACGGGCCTGGCCGGCGCGTACGTCGCCATCGCCGAGGACGTCGACGGCGATCTGCAAAACCCGGCCGCTCCCGCCGTGCGTCCGTTCTTCTCGTACGGCGACTTCGACTACTGGCTCGGCTTCGGACTCACGTTTCCGGCGACGCTCCAGGATACCGACTTTTTCAACAGCGGCAGCAAGACGAACATCGCGAACTCGCCCGACTCGTTCGTGTTCTTCACGCCGGCGGTGAATCTGCAGTGGGGTGAGCTCGGCGTCGGGCTCAATCTCGAAGTCCAGCAGTACGCTCTCTCGACGCCGGCGCAGGGCGGCACCGCGTCGCGCGGGATCACGGCGACGATTCCGACCACGCACCTCCAGTTCGCGCACGGCATCGAGCACAACCAGCTGGTACTCGGTGTGGGCGCCCGCTTCGTGTCGATGTCCGTGCGCGGTCCGACCACGAACAAGGCGGCCTTCGAGTCCTCGGGGCAGGGCCTCGAATTCGGCGCCGTGTGGAAGCCGGAGAATCGTCCCGTGCGTCTCGGCTTCGCGTACCGGACGGCGATCCGCACGGAGGCGAGCTACCAGGAGGGCCTGCTTCCGGACGAGAACGGCGATCTCGTCGTCACGGGTGAAGACGGCGTCCCGGTCTACCTGCCGAAGGCCGTGGCGTTTCCCTGGGACGTAAACTTCGGGTTTGCGGTCCAGTTCGGGGGTCGTCCGTTCAATCCGCCGTGGCGCACGAACGGTGAGCTCATCGAACGCCAGACGCTCGAGCATCGACTGCGCGAGATCGATCGCGAAAAAGCGCTAGAGAACGCACTCGCCCACGCCGAGACCAAGGAAGACCGCGAACGCATCGAGCGAAAGTTCCGGCTGGATGCGCGAGCGGACGATCGCGCGCTCGAGCGCGACCTCTTGACCGCGAAGCGAACGATCGAACAGAAGCTCACGGCCATGAACCGCTTCTACGTGCAGCTCGCCGGCTCGATGCTGGTGTCGGGCTCGGTGGAAGAGGCGGTCGGCGTCGAGAGCCTGGTATCGCAGACGGTCAACCGCTCCGGGCAGCGCACGGTCGCTTCTCCGCGCGTCGGCATCGAATCCGGCGTCTTCCCGCACTTCCTCAAGGTGCGCGCCGGCAGCTACCTCGAGCCCACCCGTTTCGACGGCAGCGAACCGCGCGTCCATGCGACGGCGGGTCTCGACATCAAACTCTTGGTTTGGAACGTTTTCGGCTTTTGGCCGAACGACTACATGTGGCGGCTCGGTCTCGGCGGCGACGCGGCGCGAAACTACTACACGTGGGGCGTGACGCTCGCCGGTTGGTACCCCCGCCACGGCAAGGCGGAGGACGTCCCGAACTTCGCTCAGGACCTCGACACGGGTCCGCCGAAGTAAGGCTCAGAACGCCTCGCCGAGCCCGAAGTGGAACGCGGCGGGCGCGCCGAAGATCGTCGTCGGATCGCCTTCCTCGGGGGGTAGGCGCGACTCTCCAATCTCCTGCATGTACGGAACGCGTAGCCCGATGTCGAAGCGCGCGGCGCCCACCGGCGTACGCAGGCGGAACCCGGGGCCCGCCGAAAGGTGCGGAAACTCGATGCGAAAGGTCAGCCTTTCTCGCGTCACGTCGCTCGCATCGACGAAGAACACGAGTCCGGCGACGTCGGAGAGGATGAAACGAAGCTCGAGCGACTGCTCCCAGAGCGTGAGACCGCCGAGCGGACGAACGCAGCTCTCGGGAGGATTCGGGACGGCGCAGTTCGTGTTCGACGGGACGAGGAAGCCGAGCGTGCCGTGCGGGCCGACTTCGCGCTGGTTGTAGCCGCGGTTCGACGTCGCACCGCCCGAGTAGAAGCCGCGAAACAGCAGGATTTGCTGGTCGCGTACGACCCTCGGGTCGTCCGCGGGCACGTCGGCGTCGCGCGTGAGCGAATCGCCGTAGCAGCCGTTCGCCGGATCGCCATGGCACAAGTTCGGAAAGAGAAGCCCGAGTAGGCCGCGGTAGGCGAGCGTCGTGTTCGCGCCGAGCTTCGCGTAGAAACGCGCCTCGGGTTCCAATCGCACGTCGTCCGCGTCGCCGCCGATGTAGCCGGCCACCTGCGCCGAGAGCCGGAAATACGCGCCCGCGCGCGGCTCGATCGGATCGTCACGGAGGTCGGCTTCCGCCACGAGCTCCGGAAAGAGCACGACGACGGTATCGAGACCCTCCGGCTTTTCACCGAGGTACATGAAGGGAAAGCTGAGCTGCGCGTTGTAGCTCGGCCGGACGCGCACGATGTCTCCGACGACGGGACGCTCGGCGCCCACGCCGCCCTTCAGCTCTTGAAAGCCGATGATGTTGTCGCCGGGCGTGAAGTCGGAATAGAGGACTGGATAGACGTTGAGATTACTCTGGACGAATCCGGTCGTCTTGGGATCGACGAACGTGGGTTGTTCCAGGCGGAAGCCGCTCGTGACCGTGGGTAGTGCCTTGAGGCCCACGTCCGTTTCGGACAGGGGGTAGAAGATGACACCGGGCGTGGCGTCGACGGTGAAGCGTCGCAGTCCGCCGAGGAAGTTCCGGCTCTCCCAGCCGAGGCGAAGACCGGCGAGCGCGAGCACGGAATCCTGCTCGACGACGGCGCCGAAATGGAGCGCGTGCGTGCCGCCAGGGACCAGGCGCACGCGCACGGGCACCGCGCGGGTCTCGGGATTGCCGAGGTCCGGTTTTACGTCCACCGAGCTAAAGACGCCGAGCGCGAACAGCCGGCGCTTCGCCGCCTCGAGCTCGCGTTTCGAGTACGGGGCTCCGCGCTCGAGCCGGAGCGTGTTCCGAACCACGTCCTCGTCGAGCTCGCCGAGTCCGTCGATGCGGACCTCGCCGTACACGGCTTCGGGGCCCGGGGTGAGTCGATACTCCACGCGCGCCGTTCGTCGCGACACCGACACGTTCGCGCGCTCGACGACTTTCGCATAGGCGCGGCCGGCGTCGGCGAGGGTCGTTTCGATGGCGCGGGCGTCGTCGTGGAAACGACCCTCGACGAGCGGCACACCGACGCGAAGCTGGATGACGGCGCGAACCTCGCGCGCGAGCTCGTCCGACAATCCCGCGAGCCCGCTCACCTCGAGCTCGGACACGACGACGGGTGGGCCGGAAGTCACGTCGATCTCTACGCGGACCTTCTGGCGCTCGACGCGCACGACGCGCGCGGCGTCGATGGTCGCGCCGTAGTAGCCGCGAGCCCGGTAGTAGCGTCGAATTCGCTCGAGATCCTTCTCGAGCACGTCGACGTCGAACACGTCGTCTTCGCGCGTCGCGAGCCCTTCTTCGAGCTCCGGCTCGTCGGCTATTTCTCCCCCGCGGATATCGACGGCGGTCACGGAGTCGTGTCCGGCGGGCGGCGTCGAAGCGCACGCCGTCGCGAACGCTGCCGCCACGAAACCGCGTGCGAGGCGGAGCGCTGCCAAGCGGGGCCGAGCTTGTGGGGGGATCCGCGACGTGTCAAGCTCCGGCGAAGTCCGAATACGGCGATCGTTCATGAGCAACGCATGGGGCCCGATCGAGCGAGGCGTCCGGCGCGTCGCTCCCGCGCTCGGTCTCACGCTCGTGTTCCTTGCCGCGAGCGTCCTCGGCTTCGTGTTTCACCTCGACACCGCGCCGGGCCGCCGGCTCGTCGCGCGCGCCACGAATTCGCTCGTCAGCGAGCTCCTCGTGTCGGACCTTCGCATCGAGCGGATCGACGTGCTCTCGCCGGCGACGCTGCGCGTTTCCCGCGCCGTATTGCTCGATCGGTCGGGAAAGCCCGTGATGGCCGCGGAAGGCCTCGAAGCTCGGTTCGGACTCGTCGAGCTCCTGCGCGGAATTCTCGCCGCCGACGCCGTTCGGGTTCGAATTTCGGACGTGACCGTCGAGCGATTCACGTTCGCGCTCTTGCGCGATCGTGAACGAGGCGGCTTCAGTATCGAGACGGCGTTCGACCCGATGCCGTCGGGTCCGCGCACGACGCCGCCGAAGCCGGTGTTCGTCGCGCTCCCGCGCATTCGCGTGGCGTCGGCCGACGTAACGACGGACCAGCCCGGTGTCGAGCGCGTCACGGCGCGCGTGAGGGAGCTCTCGGCGAGCCTCGACGTCTCGCCCGCCGGGCTCGTGCTCGCGCTGAAGAGCGGTGACGCGACCATTCGCGAGCTCTTCGCACGCGACGTGCGAGCGCGGCTCGATTCGGAGCTGCGCCTTCCGGGGACGACGCGCGCGACGCTCGACGCGCACGTGGGGGGTGCGCCCTTGACGGGCACGCTCGCGTGGCAGAAGAAGGAGCTCGACCTCGGGCTTCGTTCGGCGAGGCTCGAGCCGGCGAGTCTGCGCGAGCTTTTCGGCGCTTGGCCGCTCATCGTGCCGCTCGCTGCGAGCGCGCGCGCCACGGGCGAGCTCTCGACCATGAAGGCGAGCACGGAGGCGAACATCGGAGCTTGCCGCATTTCCGGCTCGGGGGCGCTCGAGCTCGCCCCGGAGGTGCGGAGCGAGCTCGCCGTCCGGGTCGAGGATTTCGATCTGCGGTCGCTCGACGCGGTTCTTCCGCAAACCGCGCTCGACGTCGACGCCACCGTGAAGCTTCGCTACGCGAACGGGTTCGAAGTCGAGACGGTCGGAACGTTTCGCGAGAGCACCGTCGGCGGCTACGCGGTGCCTGCGCTCCGGGTACGCGCAACGTACGCTCGCAGCGGCCTCTCGGGAACGGCGACGATCCTCGAACCGAAGCTCGCGACCAACGCCGAATTTCGCGTGTCGGACGCCGGCCGCGTCGAGTTCGAAACGAAGTCCGAGGACGTGGAGCTTGCCGCGCTCGCCCGCTACGGCCTCTCCGCCGAGGGACGCGCCACCCTCCGCTCCCGCGGCGTGCTCGAGGCCGGCCGGCTCGACGCGACGTTCGAGGGGTCGTTCCGCGAGCCACGTGTCGGGGGCGTTTCCGCCGAAAATGTGCGCGTTCGCGCTCGCGTCGAGGGCGCGCTCGCGAATCCCGGCGGGCTCTCGGTCGACCTCGTCACCGAAGGCGAGCGGCTCGACGCTGCCGGCGCGACGCTCCGGCGCTTTCGTGCGACCGCACGGGGCTCCGCTCTGCGACCCAAGGTGACGCTCGAGGACGCCTCCGACGACGACACGAAGCTCGCCGCCTCCGCTGACGTCGAGCTCGGCAAGCGGCTCGTCCTTCGCGAAGTCCGACTCGAATCGAGACGCGGCGACGACGCCGTGAGCGTCGAGGCAGGCCGGGTCGAGGTGGGACCGGGCGGCGTGGCCGTGCGGGACGTTTCGCTTCGGTCCGGCGACGGGAGCATGAACGGTTCGGTCACGTTCGACGGGCGGCGTCGTGTCGTCGATCTCACCCTGCACGAGCTCGATGTGCGCCGAGTTGCGGCGGCGCTCGGGGTTCCGGCCCCCGCGGCGCGCGGGCGCATCGACGGGCGTGTTCGCTTCGAAGAGCTCGGTAGCGAGCGAACCGGCGAAGCCGAGCTCACGCTGCGAGACGGCGCTTACCCGCCCGTTCGCGACGTGAGCATCGACCTCAAGGCGAAGCTCGCGGGTCCCGACATCGAAGCCGATGCGACGGTGGCGCTCTCCGGCGTCGGCCGCGGAGAGCTTCGAGGCCGTGGCACGCTGAGACGATCCGTCTTCGCTCCGCGTGCGTTCGACGCGCTCTCCGGGAGAGCGACCCTCGACGTCGCGGAGCTCGACGTCGCGACGTCGAGTCGCCCCTGGCTCGAGGGGACGGGAGTATCGCTGCGCGGGCAAGCGGCACTCACGGTGAGCGCGGCTCGTCCCGAGTCGTCCAGCGTTCCCGTCGTGTCGTATCGCGTCAAGACGCAAGGGCTCGTCGTGTCCCGCGCGGCCCAGGGTGCCGAAGCGCCCTCGGAGATACGTCTCGACGTCGACAGCGACGGTGAGCTCTTGCACCCGAACGGCAGTCGCGTCGCGCTCGAGCTTTCCGATGTCGAAGGTCCGTGGATCTCGGCCGTCGTCGAGCACGCGCTCCCGGGCGACGCGGTGCTTCGGGCGAGTCGCGCGGATCTTGGGCGGGCAATCCTCGACGCCCCCATTCGGGCGAATCTCAAGGCGTTCGGTCGGCCGCTCCGCGTGTTCGGCGCGGGGGCCGCTTCGGTCGAGCGCTCGGTATCGGGGACGGTGAACGCCACGGGCACCGCTCGCAAGCCGGAGCTCGAGGTAAGAGGTCGAGTCTCGGGCACCGGCTCGACCGCCGCGCAACGCGACGCGGGCCGAATCGACGTGATGCTGCGCTACTCCGCCGAGCGCGAAGCGTACGAGCTCGCGGCGCACACCGCCGGCGAACGCGATCGCATCGAGCTCTCGAGCAGCGGGCGTTTCGGTTGGCTCGATAGGGGCTTCGGCAGCGATTGGTCGGCGAAAGGTGAGGTGCGGCTCGCGCGTTTCGGGCTCGCACCCGCCGGACAGCTGCTCGATGCGGCGGTTCTGGGCGAAACGTCGGGAACGATTCGCTTCGACGTCGATCGGCACGAGATCGAAGCGCTCGGCGAGCTCGCGCTCGACAGCGTCGCGATCGAGCGGCACCAACTCGGGAGCGGTTCGGCACGGCTCAAAATCGCTCGCGGCCAGGCGGAGGCGATGCTCGACATCGGGAGCCGCCGCTCGCGCCTCGAGCTCGCGGGAGAAGCGGGCATCACCTGGTCCGAGAAGGGTCCGGAGCTCGACACCAAAAGGGGAGGGCGGCTCGGCGTGACGGCGCGGAGCTTCGAGCTCGCTGCGCTGCGGCCGCTCGTGCAGAGCGTGCTGACGCGGCTCGGCGGCACGTTGAACGGACACGCCGAGCTCGGCTGGGCGACGAAGGCGGGCGGCAAGCGCTCGACGACGCTGCGGGCGAACGCGACCGTCACGGACGGCAGCGTGAGCCTCGCGGCCGGCGGCGGGTTGATCCAGAAGGTGCACGCTCGCGCCCTTTCGGAGGGCGGCGGCGCCCTGCGCGTCGAGTTCAGCGGAGCTGCGCGCTCGCGCAAGCCGAACGTGGAGGGTAAGGCCACGCTCACGCTCGACGGGCCGAACCTGAAGCGGCTCGACGCCGAGCTCGGCCTCGAGGCGTTTCCGCTCATCTACGACGGCGTCCTCATGGGGCGAGCGACGAGTGGCGCTCGAACCCCGCTCGGAGTCGCCGTCGTTCCGACGGACGACGGGCAGACCATCGACGTGCACGTTCCGGCCGTCGACATCGCGCTGCCCAAGAGCAGCGACCAGTCGCTGATTGCGCTCGACGAGGACCCGAGCGTCGTCGTGACCGACGAGTCGGTCGATCCCGAGCTATTGCGCCGCGCCGGCGGACGTTCGGGCACGACGACGCTGCGGGTTCATCTCGGCAACAAGGTGCGCATTCAGCGAGGAAATCTCGAAGTGCCCGTGGCGGGAGCGATGACCGTTCATCCCGACGGCCGTCTGTCCGGAACCATTCGCTTTCCTCAGGGCGGCGTCGTGCCCGCGTTCGGTCAGACCTTCCGAATCCGCCGGGGCGTCGTGAGCTTCGCGAACGCGGAGGTGAAAGACGGCGCGCTCGCGATTCAGGCTTGGGCGCGCGTCGCGGACGGAACGCTCATCGAGGTCGACGTGAGCGGGACGCTCGGCGAGCCCGACATCAACTTCCAGAGCGACCCCCCGCGGAGCGACGAGGAGATCATCTCTCTTCTGCTCGGCATTCAGACCGACAGCACGGTGAGCGACGAGAACGAGCATCTCAAGAACACGGCCGTCGCGCTCGCGATGAACCGGATTGTCCAAGACTCGATGTTGAGCGGCCTCCAATTCGGCGCGGGCGAGACCAACACGGGGGATTCGGTGAGCACCGTTACGATGCGCGTCGGCAGCAAGGTATGGGTCGAGGGACGCACCGTCTACGGCAGCCAAACCAGCGTGAACCCGGAGACGCGCGTGAGCGGCGTCGTCGATTGGCGCTTCGCGCCGAGCTGGAGCCTGCGAACGCAGCTCGGCGACGTGTCCGGTGTCGAGATCCGCTGGTCGCTTCGCTACTAGCGCCGGCGGCTCACGGCTTCCAGACGCACTCGGCGTCCACGTCGACGCGCTTCACCGGTACGTTCTCGACGACGACGTAGCTCACCGCTTGGTGCGCCGGCTGGACGACGCGATGCTCGCGTTCGTTCTGGTCGTTCGTGAAGGTGCAATCGACGCTGTAGCGGCACGAATTGTTGACGTGCAGGAAGATGTCGTACGCGTCCTGGGTTGCCCGCGGTTCGACGCGGTACTGAAAACACATGGGCGGATCGCCTTTGCGCATTCCGCCGCCGATATCGATGCTGGTCTGCTGCACCTTGTTCTGGCAGCCGAGGAGCGCCAAGGGCGCGAGAAACAGGGGGAGAAAGCACTTGCTCGCGCGGAGCGAATCGAAAAGGATGCGGCGCATGGAAAGGACCTCTACGTCCGGAGCCGGCGGAACATACACGCGATTCGGTCGCGCTGCACTCGCGCTCGCCGTGTTCGTGAGTGCCGTCTTCGTGTCGAGCGCCGCGCTCGCGCAAGCCGCCGCCCCGCCGGCACGACCCGCGCCCCCCGCAGCTCCACCGCCCGCGCCGGCTGCAGCGCAGGCCGACCGCGATTGGCTCAAGACCGTCTACGACAGCGTCGCCGACTCCGTCGTGCTGATCGAAACCGAGGCCGGCACGGGCAGCGGGTTCTTCTTCTACGGCGCGCGCTACGTCGCGACCGCCCTTCACGTCGTCGACGACGCGGAGACGATCATCGTGAACACGATGGACGGGCGGCGCTACCTCGGCAGCGTGGCCGCCTACTCGCGTGACTACGACGTAGCGCTCGTCGAAATCGCCGGAGCGGTTCCGGGCGCCCGGGTGCTCCCCCCGCAGCGCGGCGAGGTCCAGATCGGCCAGACCGTCGCGGTCATCGGCCACCCGTTTTCCGGTCTCGATCGCACGCTGCCGCAGCTCAAGGGACTTCTCAACTGGAGCCTCACGCAGGGCGTCGTGGGCGCGGTTTCCCGCTCGTGGATCCAGACCGACGCGGCAATCAATCCGGGGAACTCGGGTGGGCCGGTCCTCAACACGCAGGGCGAAGTGATCGGCGTCGTCAGCGCGAAGCTCACGCAGGCGCAGGGCATCGGCATGATCGCCCGCATCGAGCACGTCGAGAAGCTCGTTCCGTGGATTGGCAAGCAGGCGCCGCCGAGGCGGCACGTCGACTTCGACGGCGTCGAGCTCGGATTCATCATCAACTGGATCGACGATCAGGCGATCGACGGCCTGGCGCTCGGTGCAGGGGCTCGTTTCTTCAAGCGCTACCCGGTTCGATTGCGCCTCGGTTTTCTCGGCGGCGACATCGAGCCCTACGAGGCGACGACGGTCGCGACACGCCTCGAGCGTTTCTCGACGGAGATGACCTGGGGCTACGCCGTGCCGTTCGGTGAGTTCTTCGAGCTCGTCCCGACTCTCGGCCTCGGGCTCTTCTACGACCGGCTGCACGACTCGAAGTTGCGCATCGACAGCGACGTGACGTGTTCGGAGCCGCCCTGCTACGTCGACGGGAAGCTCGTCCGCAGCGTCACGAAGGATTTTCGCCTGCTCCCCACGTTCGGAGCGTCGCTCGAGCTCGCCCACCTGCGCGTCGCGTACGCGTACCAACTCGATCTCGGTGATGCTTCGAGCTCGGAGCATCGCATGTTGTTCGCGCTGAACTTCTGAGCGCTCGGCGCCTGACCAGCCCGCGAGGTTCGTCGCGCGAAGCTCGCTACTTCGTCGAAGCGCTCGTGCGGGAGATCCGACCCACGCTGACGAGCCCGATCGAAAGGCCGAGCAGCGCGGCCAGAATCACGAGCCACATGCCGAGCCCGGTGCTCGAGAGAAAGAGCCGCACGAGAATCACGAAACCGAAGAGCAAGATCACACCGGAGCTCGCGACGGCGAGCCAGCGCGTGAAGCGATGGCCGAGGATGGCGCCGCCGAGCATCGCCGCGCCGAAGAGCGGCACGGCGATGAGCAGGAACCGGTTCGCACCGGCGAGCATTCCGACCATCTCGCCGCTCGTGAATATCAGCGAGAGTCCGCTCACCGACACCATGGCTCCCACCACGAACCACGGCAGGAAGAACCCTACCAGCAGCAACGCGCCGCAAAAACCGAACAGCACGCGTTCGACGACGCGCAGGCGCATGCGATCCGCGAAGGTGGCGGGCGTTCGAGGGCTCGCCTTCTCGACTTGTTCCGTCCCCAGCGCCGCGGCCTCTTCCGGCATGGCGGGGACGCTATCACGGATTCGGCGTCGTCGGGCTACCGGCGCCGCCGTTCGCCGTCATGAAGTCGGCGCGCATCCGCGGGAAGGCGTTCGGGAAATGCGTCTGAATGAAGGTGACGAGCTTTTCGCGGACCTCGCCCCGCAGCGACGCTGCCTTGCGAGCGTCCGCGGCGCTCGCGGTCGCCGTGACGACCATGCCGCGCTCGCTCGTGCGCGCAACCGAAAGGTCGCACACGTCCTTGTCCCAATGCGCAGACGCTTCCACGATGCGCCGGTGCTCCTCGCGGATACGGTCGAGAGGCGCGGAATAGTCGAGGTAGAGGTCGACTCCGGAACGCACCTGCGACGACGAGCGGGACCAATTCTGGAAGGGCTTTTCGAGGAAGTAGTTCACCGGCAGCACGATGCAGCGCCGGTCGAGCAGGCGAACGGTGACGAAGGTGAGCCCGATCTCCTCGACGATTCCGAGCTCTCCCTCGACGAAGATGGCGTCGTCGATGCGAATCGGCTGGGAGACGGCGAGGACGAGTCCCGACACGACGGTCGATAGCGTTTTCTGTGCGGCAAAGCCGATCACGATGCCGGCGACACCCGCCGAGGCGAGCATGCTCACGCCGAGCTGCCGCACCTCCGCGAACGAAAGCAACACCAAGCCGATGGTCGCAAGTCCGATGAGGAAACGAAGGACGTTGCTGAGCCCCCGCACTTGCGTGTACGCGCTCCGCGCTCGAAGGCTGCCGGACGCGTTGGCGCGCTCGCCGACGACCTCCTCGAAGACGCGCACCACGCGGAAGAACACCCACGACATGCAGAGCGTCATCGCGACGACGAGCACCTGCTTCACGTCCCCCCGTGTCTGCTCGCTCAAATCGAGTCCGCGGAGCGCGAAGAAGAGCGCCAGCAGGGGCAACAGCCAGCGCAGGGGCGTGGCCAGCTGCTTCACGACGAGATCGTCGATGGTCGTCGCCGTCTGTTGCGCCCAGCGTCGAAAGACGAAGACGAGCACCCAGGCCACGGCGGCCCCGCCCGCGAGCGCAATGACCGCGCCAAGGAGTGCGCCGAGGAGCGGTTCCCAGAACTCGAAGGCGAGAAGTCTGGTCACACCGGCCGCTCCCCTCTAATACAGATCGAATCGGTACGCGAAGCCCAGGTCTACGATGGGCCAGTTCTTCGCCGAGGCGAGTCCGAGCACCGGAAGGTAGACGACGCCGTATCCGACGCCGGCGCTGAGCTCCCATTTTTCCCACACGAACGAGACGCCCGGCACGATCGAGAAGTGCTTCTGCAGCGTGGCTTCGGCGCTGAGATCGGTCTCGACCGACACGGCGTCGCTGTCCTGCGTCGCGTCTGCGCTGATGGGGCTCTGATAGATGAGGTAGCGGAAGAGCAGCGTCAGCGCGAACACGCGCGAGAGACGCCATTCGCCGAGAGCGCGAACGCTGTAAGTGTGCGCGGCCGACGCGCCCTCGACGCTCGTCGCCTCGTCGCTGCTTTCGCCCACCGCGCGCAGATGCGCATAATCGAGCCCGAGGCTCGCGGTGAAGCGCTCGTCGATGCGGTACGAAAGACCGATGTCGGCCGTCGTTCCGATGGCGCTCGCGGTGGCGTCATCGTCCGAAAGCTCTGCGACGGCGGTTCCGCTGATGTAAGCGAGGTCGCCGCGAATCGACGCCGTGAAGTTCTCCCAGGTTGGCGTGCGAAGCTTCAAATACACGGTCGGAACCGGCGTCTTCAGCACCGGGAACAAGAACCACGGTGGCACGTACGTGCCGACCATGACCTCGTCGATGATGCCGTGCTCGACCTTGAAGGGTCCCGCGGCCAAGGTCCCCTGGGGACGCGTGTACGCCGTGTAGTCGGTGCGCGGGTTCTCGAGCTGCTGTGCTCGTGCGACCGAACCGAAGGTCACGAATGCCGCGAGCGCGGCGAGCGTCAGAATAGCGCGCATGGTTGGCCGTCCGGACACACCCACGTCTGCTCGCGGTCACGGAGCGCGACGCCCTGGTCCGTGAGCTCGGCTATGATCCAATCGTCGTTGGGGAGCACGAAGAGGTATTCGAACTTCGAGTTCGTGAAGCGCGCGCTCAAGCTCTGGAGCTCGAGATCGCCGATGGTGATGGTGCCGGCAATTCGCATCAAGAGCCGCCCGGACCAGCGTTGGCGTAGCGAGAGGTCCCCGCCGAGATCGAACGCGATGGGCCCGTCGATTTCGACGCGCAGCGGTGTCCCCCTGACGTCGGCGCGGAGCACGCAACCGTCCGCTCGGCCGCCGACGCCGCGCTTGATGGCGTTGTTCTCGACGGCGAGCGTGAGCGACATGCTTCCGTTGGTATCCGCGTCGAAGACCGGGCTTGCGGCGTCGCCCGGACAACGCAGCCCGACGCGAATCGAGCCCTGGAGGCGGATTGAGCTTTCCTTCTTGGCCGACGTGTCGGCCGCTTCGTTCACGCCGCGCGTTGCGTACCCCGCCGCGCGAAATCCGGACGAGAGGCGACCGAGCTCCGGAATCTCCGCGAGAACCTCGTTGACACTCGTGAGATCGAGGAGCCCCGTCGGGCGTTCGTACTCGCTCTGGAGCTCGGAAAGGTCGGGCGTATCGGGAACCTCTGCGGCACCGCTGCACGCCGCGAGTCCGGCAAATAGAGGGATCCAATATGCTTTCACGTGGGCCGCTCGGCTGTCTAACATCGAACGAAGAGCTTGACGAGCCGCGACGGAAAGTCGAGCATCGGCGTTGGTTCGACTCTTCGAGCGAACCAAAAGGAGGCAACGTGATGCCGATTGGAAAGCGGGCAGCGGCTGAGATCTTGGGGACCTTTTGGCTCGTCTTCGGCGGGTGCGGTAGCGCGGTGCTTTCGGCCGCGTTTCCGAACGTCGGCATCGGCTTGCACGGAGTCTCCCTCGCGTTCGGTCTCACGGTTTTGACCATGGCGTACGCGATCGGACACATTTCCGGTTGCCACCTGAATCCCGCCGTGAGCCTCGGGCTCGCATTGGGCCGGCGGTTTCCGATGCGTGAAGTGCCCACGTACGTCGTCGCGCAGGTGACGGGGGCCGTTCTCGCCGCGGCGGTCTTGTACTTCATCGCGAGCGGCAAGCCGGGCTTCGACGTGAGCGCCGGTTTTGCCTCGAACGGCTACGCCGAGCATTCTCCCGGCGGCTACGCGCTCGGCGCGGCGTTCGCCGCGGAGCTCGTGCTTACGTTCATGTTTCTCATGGTGATTCTGGGCGCGACCGACTCGCGCGCGCCGGCTGGTTTCGCGCCGATCGCCATCGGTCTTTGCCTCGCGCTCATTCACCTCATCGGCATTCCGGTGACGAATGTCTCGGTGAACCCGGCGCGCAGCACCGGTCCCGCGCTGTTCGTCGGCGGTTGGGCGATCGAGCAGCTGTGGCTCTTTTGGGTCGCTCCGCTCGCGGGTGGAGCGCTCGCCGGCATCGCGTACCCGCTCCTCGCCGAAGCGAAGCAGCCGAGCGCCGCCGCGCAACCGGCCGTGGCTGCGCGCACGCCCTGATCAGCGCGGCCGGTCGATGTCGATGTCGGCCGGCAACGTGCGCCGAAATACCTTTTCGAGCACGGACTTCGCGGCGAAGTAGCCGCACATGCCGTGCACGCCGCCGCCTGGCGGCGTCGACGACGAGCAGAAGAAGACGTCGCGAGCCGGCGTGGCGTACGGGTCGAAGCGCGCGACCGGACGCGTGAAGAGCTGCGACCACGTCGCTGCGCCGCCGTTGATGTCGCCGCCCACGTAGTTCGGATTGTACGCTTCCATCTCGAGAGCGTTTCGCGCCGCTCGCGCCATGATCACGTCGCGAAATCCGGGTGCGTAGCGTTCCAGGGTGGCTTCGATG
>DASUTR010000371.1:0-8503 GCA_036374535.1 Polyangiaceae bacterium | reverse complement strand
CGATCCTACTCGTCGCGAAGGACCGACAAGGCGCCGAGCTCACGCCCGCTGAGTCGCGTGCTCGTCCTCAGGCCCCGGCGTGCCCGGTCGACGCCGCGCTCGTCGAAAGGGCCGTAACGCTGCTCGGAGCGAGACCTATCGTGATCATCGCGGGCAACGAGGTGGCGAGGGCGGGTGCGACGAGCGAGCTCGCAGCGATCGCCCAAGCACTCGACGCCGAGGTCGGCGTCGCGCCCGACGCACGCGACGCGTTCGACAACCGTTCCCCGCGTTTCATCGGCGTTTGCGGCGCCATGGGGGCGCCGGCCGTCCCTCGAGCGCTCGCACGCGCCGCCGCTTGCCTCCTCGTCGGCACGCGGTTGCCGCTCTTGGCGCGTCAAGGCATCGAAACGCTGCTCGGAGAGAAACCGCTCGTTTCACTCGGCCGCGAGCCTCCGTACGTCGCGTCGGCGTCGGGCCTGCATCTCGGGGGCGAAGTGGGCGACGGTCTTCGCGCGTTGCGCCGCGGCCTCGGCGCCGGCAACGGGCCCGCTTCGGAGGAGCGCCCGCCGACGGCGAACCCAACGCGCACCGACCCCAGTTTCTTCGGAGTGCAGAGCGTCCTGTCCGTACTCGAGCGCAAGCTGCCCGAGGAAAGCGTACTCATCGTCGATGCCGGGAACACCGGTGCGGCAAGCGTGCACTACCTTCCGGCGCCGCGCGGGGGCCGCTTTTTGCTCGCCATGGGCATGGCCGGCATGGGCTACGCCTTCGGAGCCGCGATAGGCGCCGCATTCGCAACCGGAAAACGCTGCACCGTGCTGGCCGGCGACGGCGCCTTCTTCATGAACGGTCTCGACGTACACACCGCCGTCGAGCACGAGCTACCGGTTACCTACGTCATCCTCGACAACGCCGCGCACGGCATGTGTCTCGTACGCGAGCAACTCTTGCTGCACGAGAACGCCGGCTACAACACCTTTCACCGTTCGCACATCGGAACCGGGCTCGCCGCCATGTTCCCGGGGCTCGCCGCTTGGGACTGTCGCACGAACGAGGCCCTCGAGCAGGCACTCCAGCGCGCCTACGGCAGTCGGGGACCCGCTGTGATCGCCGTCGAGCTCGAGGACGTGGAAATCCCACCGTTCACTGCGTTTCAGAAGGCCGTCGAGAACGGCATCACGACGGTCAGCCGTGGAGGCGCCCATGTTCGTGGTTGAAACCTCCGCGCTCTCGGGCATCGAAGGGTTGGTGCGCTGCGAGGAGTTCGACCGTGAGGCACTCGGCGAACGCATCACCGAGATGACCCATACGGTCTATCCCCACGAGCAGGTCTACGGACAGTACTGCACCATCCACGCTCACATCGACTGTCCGCCCGACAAAGTGTTCGAGTACATGGCAAACCCCTTCAGCCTGCTCGAATGGACGTACAGCGTTCGCGAGCTCCGACCGACGCCAAAGCCGGACCTCTACGTGGGCGTGGACTCGGGCAACACGCCGATCTTCTGCAGGACCGTCAGTCAGTCCGACGCGCTCACCGTCGACTATCACTGCGCGTGGGACCAAGGCGACGAGCTCTGGATGATCTACCTGAATCGGATCGTCCCGGCTGAAACGGTACTGAAGCGCCCGGGCTCCGTCGTCGTCTGGACGAATTGCCGGCATCCCTACTACGCGAAGAATCCGTTTCCCGATCTCGCCGCGGGCGGCCGGAGCGAGTGGGTCGGCGATTGGTGGCCGCTCTTCTACGCTGGACACACGATCGAACTCGCCAATCTGAAGGCGATTCTCGAGCACCGCCATCGCCACCAACTCGCGATGGGCCCTCGTATCAGGGAGGTCGAACCGTGAGCGAACCGCCCGTCAGTCTACTCGGCGTCGCGAGTTACCTGCCCGAAACGATCGTAACGAACGACTTTTTCGCGTCCGGCACGAGCCAGCGCAGGGGAATGTTCACCGCACCCACGACTCGCCGCCACGTGCGGCGTGACGAGAGCGCCGTCGACATGATCACTCGCGCCTCGGCGCGGCTCTTCGATGAGCTCCACCTCGACCCGGCTCGCGACGTCGATGTCCTGTTCACGAACGTCTCCGTGCCCGACCAGGCCTTCACCGGCTGCGGCGCAGAAGTCGCGCACCGGCTCGGCTGTCGCCCCCGCTTCGTCGTCGACTTCCACAATACGGGCTGCGTCGCGTTCATCTACATGCTGGAGCACGCGCGTCTCCTCTTCCGCGCGACCCAGGCGCGAGGCGCATTGCTCTGCAACGTCCAGAACGCCGCGGGACGCGTTTTTTCCGAGCCCGAGGTGCGCAAGAAATCGCAAGCACCCGTTCCGGGCGACGGCTGCGGCGTCGGCTACGTCGCCGTCGGCGATTCCTCGCCGATCGTATCGCTCGTGCATCGCTGCCAGCCGGAGTTCGCGAGCGACATGGTGGCGAGCGCCGACGACGGCCGTCGCTACTGGGAGCCCGGCGAGAGCGCGCTCAGCATTCGTTTCACGGACGAGCGCGTCGCCTCCATCGTCGAGCGAGGCAATCGCATCGTCCCGGAGCTCGTCGAGGCGGCTTGTAAGCAAGCCGCTGTCGACAAACGTGACATCGCTCTTCTCGTCACCAATCAGCCGAACCCCATCTTCCTTCGGAACTGGCGCGAAGCGCTCGAGCTCCCGGCCGGGGTCCACCATGACACCTTCGACAGGTACGGTAACCTTTTCGGGGCCGGCATCCCCATCAACCTCGACGACGCGCTCGCACAGGGGAAGCTCGCGAAGGGCGGGCTCCTCGCTTTGGGCGGCTTCTCGCACGCAGGCGACTACGCCGCGGCGGCGCTCATCCGCTGGCACGCTGCGTGACCTAACGGCGCCCACCGGCGCCTCACGCTATTATGATTACGCCGCACCACAAAGAGTGAACCTTGCGCCGCGCGAGTGGAACCATTCATGTCTTCACGTTCAAGGAGGGCGTGCTTTCCCGCGCAGCGCACGACCTGGCGCTTCGACTCGAATGCAGCGAGGTAACGCTGGACGGGGACGTGTTGCGAGCTGAATTCGAGCTCGCCTCGCTTTTCGTCGTGGGTCCAGTCGAATCGGGCGTGGTCCGCGCCGAGCGCTTCGATGCGGCGACCCGCTCCGAAATCGAGCGAGCCATGCACGCGCACGTCCTCCGCACCCGGCGCCATCCGAGGGCCCAATTCACCGGCACCGCCGTGCCGATGGATACGGGGTTCGAAGTGAACGGGAAGCTCGAGCTCGTGGGACGCAGCGAGCCGCTTTCCTTCCCCGTGCGTCGCTCGGGCAGCGAGTTCCGCGCCGATTTCGAGCTCTTGCCGAGTCGCTGGGGCATCGAGCCCTATCGCGCGCTGTTCGGCGCGATACGGCTCCGCGACCGCGTCAGCATCGCGGCCGTCGTGCGCGAGAGCCGCTGACCGCGCGGCGGCATCGTCGAAGCGCACCTCATGCGTCGATGAGATCCCCCGAATTTCACGCCGAGTTCTTTTCGCTCTGCTTTCCGTGTTGGCCCGTCCACGGAAATGACGCCGGCGTTTTCCGTGGAGTCGTCAGCATGTGCAATCGGCAGGGTCCGATCGTCTGTGAATCGAGACCGTCAACGCGCTTTCGAAGCCTTTCCACGAGTTGAGCCTCGGCGTCACCGAGCGGGATCACGAGACGCCCCGCGAAATCGAGCTGGTCGATCAGTGAAGAAGGTACCTCCGGGACGGCAGCGCTCACGACGATCGCCTGGTACGGCCCGGCTTCGGGCCAACCGGCGTAGGCGTCGGCATGAACCAGCCGCACGTTGGGGCAGCCGAGTCCGTCGAATAGCGAACCTTCCTGCTTCACGAGCTCGCCGTCGACGTCGATCGACACGACGTCCCGAGCGAGACGACCGAGCAGCGCGGCCTGGTAGCCGGATCCGCCGCCTATCTCGAGCACGCGCTCCGTCCCGTCGAGCTCGAGGGCACGGAGCATCATGGCGACGACATCGACGGGTGGAATCACCCGTCCCCGACCGAGCGGAATCGGTTCATGGTTGGCGATCTCCCGATCGATTCCTACGGGAAAGAATAGATGACGTGGGACTTCCTCGAGGGCTTTCGACAGGAGTGCCTCCCGAGCTTCGACCTTGCGGCGACCCGGATCGGTCTTCCTCGGTGACGTTCGTGAGCGCGGGCGCCGATCGTCCGCGGTGTCCGGTGAAGGAACTCGGGTTTCGTCAGGCGAGCGAGCTCTGGCCATGGTGCGATAGGGACCAGCAAGGACCGTTCCCGCGACGCCGGTGCAATCAGCGGGGGGCTCGAATGGTCAGGACGGGACAGTGTGCATGCCGAACGACGTTCTCGGCGACACTTCCGAGCAGGGCGTGGGACAGGCCCGTTCGGCCGTGCGTGCCGATGACGATCAGGTCATGACCGGCAGCCTTCGCCTCGTCGACGACCGACCACGCCGGCGGTCCCCCGACGGCGCGTGCCGAACGCACCGCGACGCCACGCTTGCGTGCTTCATCGATGAATCCGTCGAGAGCTTCCTCGGCGTTCTTTCGAATCATCTCTGTCATGGTCGCCTCGCCGACGCCGGCGACGCCGGAACCGAGAGGAACGAAGTTCGGTGCCTGCCAGACGTGAAGGACATCGAGCGTCGCCCCGAGCTTCTTGGCCAGGTCGGACGCGTAGTCGAACGCGACACGTGACGGCATCGAAAAGTCGACAGGCACGAGAATATGCTGGACAGCGCTCATGTACCCGACCCGTGCATCGCCCGTGCCAGCGGTGGTCCGAAGAGTCTCGAATCGAAACTCGGGGCCGATAGCGCGCAGCGAGGTGCGTGCACGGGAAAGCGGACTCGAGAACGTCGTGCGCAACGCTTGCGTCCGGGGTTCCTGAGTCCGCAGGCGCTGCGTCGCCGACACCATCGACGCGCCGGCGCGTAGGGAGCACTGAGTCGGCACACAGCTTGCTCCCGCTTTAGCAAAGCGGGAAACACGATGCCTGAATCCGGAGAGCTCCTCACCTCTCTCGAGCGAATCACGAACGGCGCGACGACACTCGCCATCGTGTGGCACGCCGTCCTGCTCATCGCCGTCGGGGCCGTCGTCGGGGGCGCTCGCCCGAGCCGGCGCGGTCTGGCATGGATGACCGTTCTCCCGTTGCTCTCGGTGAGTGCGGTAGCCCACTGGTACGAAGGGCGCTTCAACGCTTTCGTGTTCGCGCTGCTCGCCGCCGTCGTCGCCTTCTCGGTACCACGTGAGGGTGACGAGAGAATTCGACGAGGTCCGACCTGGGCCGTCGTTCTCGGCGGGGCAATGATCGCGTTCGGTTGGACTTACCCGCATTTCCTCGACGCGTCGCGGTTCCCCGTCGCCTACCTCTACGCAGCGCCGTTCGGGCTCATCCCGTGTCCGACGCTCGCGCTTCTCATCGGAGTGAACCTCGTGACGGGTGCGGCCACGGGCATCCGCTCCTCCGTCGTCCTCGCGGCGGTCGGCTTTTTTTATGGTTTGGTGGGACTCGTGAGGCTCAACGTGGAAATCGACGCATTACTCGTGGCCGGGGCGCTCGGCCTTCTCACACTTTCGCTCCGCACCGCAACGCCGCCGGCGCGGAGGGAAATCGAGGTAACCCATGCCCCGAATCGGAAGATTGAACCGAGCCGTTAGATTCGTCTTGCTGGGATTCAGCGCACTCTTCGTCGCCATCCAGTTCGTGCCGTACGGCCGGTCCCATTCGAACCCACCGGTCGTGAAAGAGCCGGACTGGACACGACCGACCACGCGTGCGCTGGCGGTCCGCGCTTGTTTCGACTGTCACAGCAACGAAACCGCGTGGCCGTGGTACTCGCACGTGGCGCCGGTTTCCTGGCTCGTCGAGCGGCACGTCGTCGAGGGTCGTCGTGCCCTCAACTTCTCCGAGTGGAACCACGGGAACGACGAGGCCGAAGAAGCGTCGGAGGCCGTGCTCGAAGGCGAAATGCCGCTCTCAAGCTACCTCTTGGCTCATCCTACCGCACGCCTCGCGGCGAGCGACCGAGATGAGCTCGCTCGAGGACTCGACCTGACGATCGGAGGCGAGCGTCGCTGACGACTGGGCACGCCGGCAACATCACGGGACGTGCACGACGCGAACGCGCATCCGAAACCGACGTACGGAACGACTCGGAACCGCGAGGCGCATCACACGCCGGCGACACCGTCGGATCCCTCGCCTCTGTCGTGGATCCCAACGGGAGCGTGGCACGTTCCATGCTTCGAAAATGACGCACATCCCCCGGAGGAGGCAACTCCGTGGGTCAACGAAGGAGTCTCGGCCATGTCACGATTTTCGATCCTCACGGCGCTTTCGCTCGTGCTCGCTGCCTGCACGACGCACGACACCATGGACGGGGGCACCATGGGCGACGAGCTCACGGAGGCGGAGCAGGAACTCGATCGGCACCACGGCGCAATGATGGCCGCAAGGTCGTTGCCGAGCGTCAACGAGGAAGCCGAGGTGCACTCGTCGAAAATGGGCGGAGTCATGGCCCGGATGACCGAGGCCATGGGCGGCATGATGTCGCACTGCTCCGGGGCGAGAATGGACGAAATGTACGAGCTCATGACGGCTCTACGATACGAGATGCACGACCATGGCGAAGCTCTCGAAAACACGACTCAGCTCGACGCCGTGCAAACGCTGTGTGCGTCGCACGTCGGCGAGGTGCGCGGGATCCTCTCGAGCATGCACGACGGACTCGGCCGAGCCGACTGCGGGATGATGCGTTGAGGGACGAGAAGGCGCGAAGTCCTTGCGTTCCGTGGTGGCAGGCACGCAAGGATTGCGCGCGGACGCGCCGGGAAGGGGTTGCCGAGCGTTGAGCGGCCGGCACGTCGCTTGCGTTAGAGCGCGGCGTGGCAAGAAAACTGATCTACCGATTCGGATTGGACAAGACCGAGGGACGCGCCGAGTGGAAGGACCTCTTGGGCGGTAAGGGCGCGAACCTCGCTGAAATGGCGAACATGGGGATCCCGGTCCCGCCCGGTTTCACCATCACGACGGAGGCGTGCGTCGACTATCTGGCGTCGTCGGCCGTTCCTGAGGGGTTGTTCGCGAGCGTGCGCGAGAACATGGCGTGGCTCGAGCAGAGCACGGGAAAGCGCTTCGGCGACGACGAGGCACCCTTACTCGTCAGCGTGCGGTCTGGAGCGCGAAGCTCGATGCCCGGCATGATGGACACCGTGCTGAACCTCGGTCTGAACGATCGCACGGTTCTCGCCCTCGCCCGCCAGAGTCAATCCGAACGCTTCGCGTTCGATGCGTACCGGCGTCTTCTCTGCATGTTCGCGGACGTCGTGCTCGGAGTCGACCGGGCGCTCTTCGACGCCCCGCTCGACGCGGCGCGGCGCGATGTCGCTCGAAGCCGTGGCCTCGAGCGCTACGACGATGCCGAGGCGCTCGCGCGGCTCGTCCCGGATTCCGTGCTCGGCGCCGAGCACTTGAAGCAAGTCGTCGAGGACTACAAACGCATCATCCGCGAGCGTTCGACGCGAGAATTTCCGGAGGACCCTTACGCACAACTCGAAGCGGCGATCACGAGCGTGTTCGAGAGCTGGAACAACCCGCGAGCCAAGCTTTACCGCTCCATGCACGAGATCCCCGAAGCATGGGGCACGGCCGTGAACGTGCAGGCCATGGTATTCGGCAACTTGGGCGAAACGAGCGCAACGGGCGTCGCGTTCACGCGCGACCCGAGCACGGGCGAGCGCCGTTTCTTCGGGGAATGGTTGCCGAATGCGCAGGGCGAGGACGTGGTGGCCGGCCTTCGCACGCCGCGCCCGCTGTCGAAGACGCAAGACAGCCCGAAGAGCTCGCTCGAGGAGATGCTGCCGGCGAGCTATCGCGAGTTGTTCGAGATCCAGGCGAAGCTCGAGCACCGCTTCCGCGACATGCAAGATCTCGAATTTACGATCGAAGAGGGGAAGCTCTATCTCTTGCAGACGCGCAACGGAAAACGCTCCGCACGCGCTTCCGTTCGCATCGCGGTCGACATGGTGGAAGAGGGTCTCTTGCACCCGGACGAAGCGATCTTGCGCATCGACCCGGAACGCCTCCAAGAGCTCCTGTTTCCCGCCATCGACCCGAAGACCAGCGCCGTCCCGCTGGCGAAAGGCATCGCCGCGTCGCCCGGAGCGGTAACGGGTCGTGCGGTATTCAGCGCCGAGGACGCGCAGGCCTACGCCGCCCGGAACGAGCACGTGATCCTCGTCCGCATCGAGACCTCGCCGGAAGACTTGCACGGCATGAAGGCGGCAAGGGGGATCCTCACCGCGCGCGGTGGAGCCACCAGTCACGCCGCCGTCGTGGCGCGTGGCATGGGTCGCCCTTGCGTGGCCGGCTGCGCGGCCGTGCACATCGACTACGACGACGCCGTGATGACGATTCACGGTTCGGACGGTTCGGTCGTCGCCACCATCGCGCACGGTGAGCCGATCACGATCGACGGCTCCACCGGGCAGGTGTACCGCGGGGTGGTCGAGACGGTGGACGCCGAGC
>DASUTR010000370.1:0-23049 GCA_036374535.1 Polyangiaceae bacterium | reverse complement strand
CGATGTTGGACCGCTTCAGGTCTTCCGTCTTGAGCTTCTCGATCTGCTTCGCGCGGCTCTGCACCTGGGAGGCGCGGGTGCCGGCGCTGAAGCGCGCGATGAAGTCCTGCAGCTGGGCGATCTTCTTCGAGCGCTCGGCGTTTTCCTGCTCGATCTTGCCGCGCACCTGACCCTTGGCCCGCACCATGTCGTCGTAGCCGCCGGGGTAGACGATGATGGTTTCGTAGTCGATGTCCGCGATGTGCGTGCAGATGCGGTTCAAGAACCGTCGATCGTGCGAGATCGTGAGCAGCACGCCCTTGTAGTCGGCGAGGAACTTTTCGAGCCATCGGATGCTGTCGATGTCGAGGTTGTTCGTCGGCTCGTCGAGAAGGAGCGCTTCGGGATTGCCGAAGAGCGCCTGAGCAAGGAGGACGCGCAGCTTGAGGCCGCCCGGGATTTCGCTCATCACCTGCTCGTGATGGTGCTCCGGGATGCCGAGGCCGGAGAGGAGCTCGCTCGCGTTCGACTCGGCGCTGTACCCGTCTTCCTCGGCGATGGTTCCCTCGAGCTCGCCGAGACGCGTGCCCTCGGCGTCGGTGAGCTTCGGCTTCGCCAGGAGCTCGTTCTTCTCTTGAAGGGCGGCCCAGAGCACCTGGTTGCCCATGATGACCACGTCGAGCGCGCGCCACGACTCGAACGCGAACTGGTCCTGCTTCAGCACGCTCGTGCGCTTCGGACGACGAAGGTCGCCTTGATCGGCCTCGAGCTCGCCGGAAAGGATCTTCAGGAACGTCGTCTTACCGGCGCCGTTCGGGCCCGTGATGCCGTACCGCCGGCCCGCACCGAAGCTCACGCGCACGTCCGTGAAAAGGCGTTTCGGCCCGTACGCTTTGCTTACGTCTTCGACGTCGATGGAGGCAGCCATGGGGCGGGGGTACTAGCAGGAGTTTCTCGCGCCGTCGAAGCCTTGCGGCGGCGCTGGAGCGCCTTATATTTCAACGCCAATGGATCGAAGAGTCGTCGTCCAGGCGCTCGCGAGCGCGCCCGTCATCGCTGCCTGTCGCACGGAGGGCGGGGCCCCCACCGAGCCCCGTGAAGCCGAAATCAAGGATGTGGTTCTCGGGATTCACCCGCTCGGGTTTCCCTGGCGAACGAGGGATCCGTTTCTCTTCTGCGTCCATCACGACGACGCATATCCCGCCGGCAACGCCGAGTTCGGCCCGGCCGCCTCGCTCGCAGGCCGCAACATCGGCATGGATTTCGAGGGCAAGGACGGCTGGCGCATGTACCACGGCGACGTCGTGCCCGGGTTTCCGCAGCACCCCCACCGCGGCTTCGAGACGGTGACCGTCGCGCGTCGCGGGCTCATCGATCATTCGGACTCGCTCGGCGCCGCGGCGCGCTACGGCTCGGGCGACGTGCAGTGGCTCACCGCGGGCAAGGGCATCGTCCACTCCGAGATGTTCCCGCTGCTCGATCGCGGCGCGCCGAACCCGGTCGAGCTTTTTCAGATCTGGCTGAACCTGCCGAAGAAGAACAAGTTCGCCGAGCCGCATTTCTCGATGTTCTGGAACCACACCATTCCGCGGCGCACGGAAAAGGACGCGAGCGGAAAGACGACCGAGCTCACCATCATCGCGGGAAAGTACGGCGACACGACGCCGCCGTCGCCGCCACCGATGTCGTGGGGCTCGGAGCCGGACGGTGATCTCGCCATCTGGACGTTCAAGCTCGAGCCGGGCGCGACCTTCACGATTCCGCCCGCCAAATCCGGCACGAACCGCACCCTTTACTTCTTCAAGGGCAAGAGCCTCAGCATCGGCGGTCGCGACGTTCCCATCGCGCGCGCCGTGGAGCTTCGGCCGGAGGTCCCCGCGCTGCTCGCGAATGGCCCTGGCGAGACGGAGCTCTTGATGCTCCAGGGCCGGCCCATCGGGGAGCCCGTCGCCCAGCACGGCCCGTTCGTGATGAACTCGCGCGAAGAGATCCAGCAGGCGTTTTCCGACTATCGCCGCACCGGTTTCGGCGGTTGGCCGTGGCCGAGCCACGGTCCGGTGCATGGTGCGGAAGGGGAGCGCTTCGCCCGCCGGGCCGACGGCTCCGTCGAGCGAGCGAACGACACGAAGAAGGGCTGAGCCGGCAGGCCCGGCTACTCGCCGGGCGGATTCGCGACGAGGGTGCGAATGGCGTCCGCAATCTCGGCGACCGAGATCGGTTTGAAGAACACCGGGAACGAGCCGGAGTCCACGAGGCGCCGCGTGCGTTCGGTCATCGCGCCGCCCGTGTGAAGGACGAAACGCGACACGAGCCGCGGGTGGCGCCGGCGTATTTCGTCGAGCACGCCAGCCGCGTCCATGTCCGGCATCATGACGTCGCAAATGACGAGGTCGATGTTGGCGTCGGCCTCGGCTCGGGCGAGCGTTTCGGCGCCGTTGGCGGCCGTTACGATGTCGAACTCGGATTCGAGCAAGATCGAGTACGTCTGCAAGATGTTCGGCTCGTCGTCGACGAGGAGCACGCGGGCCCTGCGCGTCGGGCGGCTCTTCGGCGGTACGTGCGCGTCCGGGCACGGCTCCGGCGAGGGGATCTCGTTCGCCGGCAGCCAGACCTCGAAGCGCGAGCCCTTGCCGAGCTCGCTCGTGCAGCGAATCGAGCCTCCCTGCGCGCCGACGATGTCGGCGCAGATCGACAGCCCGAGCCCCATGCCCTCGCCCCGCGGCTTCTTGCTGAACAGCGGCTCGAACGCCCGCCGGCGTTCCTCTTCCGTCATGCCGATGCCCGAATCCTCGACGCCGATGAGCACCCCGCTGCCCCGGACGCGCGTGCTCACCACGATGGTCTCGCGCTCGGGCGCCCCCTCGCGGATGGCATGCGCGGCGTTCACGAGAAGGTTCATCAGAACCTGATCCAGCCGGCCCGGCACGAGCGCGAGCGCGGGCACCTTTTCGAGGTCCTGCACCAATCGAGCCTTGTGGCGCACGAGGCCGGACGCCAGTCGGCAAACGTCCCGCACGACGTCGTTCGGTCGCACTTCGGCGGGCTCGCCCGGCTCGAGCCGCGCGTACGCGCGTAGATCGGACACGACCGAGCAGATGCGCCCGATGCCGGTGGACGTTTCGCTCGCGATGCGCGTGGCCGCGAACAGCTCGTTCCTGACGCGTTCGAGCGCTTCGGTGAACGCCGAGGAGTCGCGGGCGGGCGGCAGCGTCTCGACGGCGAGCGCCGCCGACTCGAGGCACGTTCGCAAGAGCTCTTGGTTCGCGCGCACGAACGCGGCGGGGTTGGACACTTCGTGAGCGATGCCCGCGGCGAGCCGGCCGATCGCCGCCAGGCGATCCGCTTGGAGCAGACGGAGCCGGAGCTCGGCGCTCTGCGCGCGCTCCACGGCATAGCGTATGGCGCGCATCAGTGCGTCCGCGTCGAATGCGCCCTTCACGAGATAGTCTTGCGCTCCGGTACGAACGACCTCGATCGCGCGCTCCGCGTTGCGATCGGCGGTGAGAACGACGATCGGAACGTTCGGCAGCGTTACGAGCGCCGCGCGCACGCTGTCGACGCCCTCGGTGTCGGGGAGCGTGAGGTCGAGGAGGACGACGTCGGGCGGCGCTTCGCGGAAGCGCTCGGCGTCGGCAAGACGCGTGACGTGGCTCAGCCGAACGTCGGCCTGAGCTTCCGTGAGCAGCGCGCTCAGCGCTTCGGCGAAGAGGAGACTGTCCTCCACGAGCAGAGCGTGCACGCTGCGCGGACTCGACTGCATCGCGTTCCCTGGGACAATCCTCGCTCAGGCGCGCCGCCGAAGCGAGCAGGACGCACCGAACGGTGCGCCGGTACCGTGCAGCCGGGCGGTCCAATCCGGGTGGTCGACTTGCGAAGCGCCTTGGCGTGAGCTAGAACGGCCCCCGTCGCGACCCGACCGGCGAGTTTGCTCGCTGCGGGCGCCCCGGGAAACCCCGGGTGTGGCCTCCGAAAGCGCACAGCAATTCCAGCGCCAACGGTAGGGTCGGACGAAGGGCGCATGACGCGCCGTAATGCCCGTTCACCCGCGGCGGTGAGCGCGCCTTGAAACCTCGTCCCCGTTTCGTGCGGGGTGCCGCGAAAGTGAATCTCCGTCCATTGAACTCTCTCGAAACCACCGGCACCGGCGGCTCTCCGTCGGCCTTCGCCTCCCTCGGTCTTACCGCGCCCATCGTGCGCGCCACCGCTGACGAAAGCTACAGCGAGCCCACGCCCGTCCAGAAGGCGGTCGTCCCGCACGTCATCGCGGGTCGCGACGTGCTCGCCTGCGCCCAGACGGGCACCGGGAAAACGGCGGCGTTCGTGCTGCCCATCCTTCATCGCCTCGCAACGTCCGACGCTCCGCAGAGCGGCATCGCCGCGCTCGTGCTCACGCCGACGCGCGAGCTCGCCGCGCAGATTACCGAGCGCGTTGCCGCGTACGGCCGCTATCTCGGCATTCGCTACGCCGTCATTTACGGCGGTGTGAGCCAATACAAGCAGGAGCAAGCGCTGCGCACCCGCCCGCGCCTGCTCGTCGCGACGCCCGGCCGCCTGCTCGATCTCATGGGCCAGGGCCTGGTGCGGCTCGATCAGGTCGCCCACTTCGTGCTCGACGAAGCCGACCGCATGCTCGACATGGGCTTCGTCAACGACGTACGCCGGATCGCACGCGAGCTCCCCACCCAGCGCCAGACGCTGCTCTTCTCGGCGACGGTTCCACGCCCCATCGAGGCGCTCGCGCAAAGCCTGCTGCGGGACCCCGTGCGCGTCGACGTGACCCCCACGGTCTCGGCCGCCGAAACGATCCAGCAATCCGTCGTGTTCGTGCCGCGTGATCAGAAGAGCGCGCTGCTCGAGCGCGTGCTTTCGGGCGACGAGGTGGAGCGTGCCATCGTCTTCACGCGCACGAAGCACGGGGCGAACAAGCTCTCGCAGCGCCTCGAACGCGCCGGCATTGGCGCGCCCGCGATTCACGGCAACAAATCGCAGAGCGCCCGCGAGCGCGCGCTCGGCGGCTTCCGCAAAGGGACGACACGCATCCTCGTGGCGACCGACATCGCGGCGCGCGGCATCGATGTCGACGGCGTGACGCACGTCATCAATTTCGACCTGCCGAACGTCCCGGAGAGCTACGTGCATCGCGTCGGACGCACCGGACGCGCGGGCGCCCGCGGGCGCGCCATCTCGTTCGTCGATCGCGACGAGCACGGGCTCCTTCGTGACATCGAGCGTCTCCTGCGCCAGCGCATCGACGTGGTCGACGTGAAGACGTTCGGGGACCTTCCGGAGCGCCCGGCTGCGCCGCCGCGCGCGACGGGGCCCTCGCCGGAAGGCGATGCACGTGCAGAGACGAGCCGAGAGCCTTCGGAGCGCCGGCCGTACGGCGAGCGCCGGCCGCAGGGTGGGAACGCCCCACACGGCGAACGCCGCTCGAACGGCGGGCAATTCTCACGGGGGCGCTGGGACGAGCCGCGTCGAGACGGCGCCCATGGTCCGGCCGGCGGCTTCGGGTCGCGCGGTGGCGGTCGCACGCACGGTGGAAACGCGCCGAACGGCTCGACCCGCCCGCAGGGCGATTTCCGTCCGCAGGGCGGGCAGCGCCCGAACGGCGACTTCCGTCCGAGCGGGTCGAATCTCGCGGACCAGCCGCCGCGACCTCGGTTCCAGGGCGCTTCGACGCGCCGGAGCCGCCGCAACTCACACTGGTGAGCGAGCGCGCGGAGGGTGACGGTCCGAGCGGATCGTCACCCCGAGCCGAACGCTGGGCCCGGGACGCCTAGCCGCGAAGCTTTTTGACGGCGGCTGCCACGTCTTTGCCCTGGACGACGGCGCCGGTGCTCTTCAGGTGCTTCATCGCGACGCCGGTCGCCTGGCCTTCGTTGCCGGCGCTCTTCACGGCGTCGGCGACGGGCGCGAGCGCGAGCACAATGGCGTCGACATCGAGCGACTTCGGCAAAAACTCCGAAAGGATGCGGTTCTCCTGCTCGAGCGTCGCCTTCTTTTCGTCGTCGAGGCCGGCCGCGATCGACTCGTCGTTCGATTTGATGAGCTTACGCAAGATCGCGTGCGTCTCGTCGTCGCTTCCCGTGCGTCCTTCACGAGCGCGATCGGTCGTGATCTCACCGACGGCGACGCGCAAGATCTCCTTTTCGACGGTGTTCCCCGCCTTCATCGCCTTGAACATTTGCGCCTTGATCGCGTCGAGCAGCATGGCGCCAGTGTACTTCCGCGTTCGGAAGACGTCACTCGGGTACGTCGCCGAAGAACGTGACCTCGCCGCGCGTGAGGTCGAGCTCCGCGCCGACGACGACGAGCCCTTCTTGAAGCGCGAGGCCCTCGATGATCGTCGAGCCGTGGCGCAAATGATCGACCGAAGCGCGCACGTTGGCGCGCATGGCTTCGCGCCGTAGCCGTGCCGGGTCCTTCGCGAGGTCGGTGTGAACGAGCCCTTCGATCGACGGCCGAATGCGATCGACGATGGAGGAGACGTTGCGCGACGCGGGGCCTTGTTCGCTCGTCACGGACTCGATGGCGGCGTCGATGGCGCCGCATTGCGTGTGTCCCATCACGACGACGAGGCGCGTGCCGAACCGTTGGGCGCCGAACTCGACGCTGCCGACTTGCGACGGCGCGACGATGTTGCCGGCGACGCGGATGACGAAAAGATCGCCGAGCCCTTGGTCGAACACGGTTTCGGCCGGCGCGCGTGAATCCGAGCAGCCGAGAATGATCGCGAACGGCGACTGGCCCGTCATGTCCTTCCCGGAATGGCCGAGCATCGATTCGACGCTGCGGAGGTTTCCCGAGTAGCGGGCGTTTCCGGCCTTCAAACGGATGAAGGCGTCGCGGGCGGAAAGGTTCTTGCCTTTGGTCGGCATGGGGCGCCCTATACCTCAGCCGCGGCGAAGGCGTGACAAGCACGGGCTTCGCCCGTACGATCGTGCGTCGTGTCGAAGCGCTCCACGCTCGCCGTTTCAGTAGGGGTGTTCCTGGGAGCGCTTGGCTGCGGATCCAGCGGGGGCACGAAGTCCGACGGCGCTAGCGGCGGTAACGCTGGCGTTTCGGCTACGGGTGGAACGACGAGCGGCGGCGGGGGGACGGCGTCCGGCGGCGTCTCGGGCAGCGCGACGGGCGGCTCCGCGACGGGCGGCTCCGCAACCGGCGGCTCCGCAACCGGGGGCAGCACGACGGGCGGCAGCGCGACCGGCGGCGGGACCGGCGGCGGCGCGACGGGCGGCAGCGCCACCGGCGGCAGCCCGACCGGGGGAACCGGGACGGGTGGCTCGGGCGGCGCGGCGTGCGCAACGCCCGGCATTCGCGTGGACGGGCGAAAGCTGGTCGTCGATTGCGCGCCGTACCACGTGCGCGGCGTGAACTGGAACCCCGTGCCGCGCGGGGCGACGCACCCGGCCGGTCTCGACTACGACGGTCTCGCAGAGGTCGACGTTCCTCTCATGCAGGCGGCGGGTATCAACACCGTGCGCACGTACGAAGCGCTCGCGGATACGAGCGTGCTCGACCGTTTGCACGCCGCGGGCATTCGCGTGCTCAGCACCGTCTACGGTTACGGCGGCGACGCGGCGAGCGTCGTCACGGCGCGCGTGAACGCCGCGAAGAGCCACCCGGCGATCCTCGGTTGGGTGCTCGGGAACGAGTGGAACTACAACGGGCTCTACACGGACCTTTCGCACGCCGACTCGCTGGCGCGCATCAACGAAGCCGCCGAACTCGTGAAAGCCGCTGACACGACACACCCCGTCATCACCGTCTACGGGGAGCTGCCGACGACTCAGACGCTCGGCGCCATGCCGAACGTCGACGTGTGGGGCATCAACGCGTATCGCGGCATCGGGTTCGGCGATCTGTTCACGACGTGGGCTTCGCGCAGCGAAAAGCCGATGTTCCTCTCCGAGTACGGCGCCGACGCGTACAACGCGAACCTTCCCGGTTACGATCCGATGAGCCAGGCCCAAGCGACGGCTGCGCTCACCGAAGAGCTTCTCGCGAAGTCGTCGGCGCTCACCGCGAGCGGTGTCACCCTCGGCGGGACGATCTTCGAGTGGGCCGACGAGTGGTGGAAAGCGGGAAACCCGAACACGCAGGAGGCCGGCGGTGTCGCGCCCGGCGGCGGCCCATACCCCGATCAAACTTTCAACGAAGAGTACTGGGGCATCGTCGATATCGATCGCAGGCCGCGCCCTGCGTACGAGGAGCTCAAGCGACTTTACGTGCCTTGAGTTACTGGGATCGAGACGAGTCTCGAAATCTCGGTATCCGTAATTTCCGGCGCTGTTGGACGATTGTGCCGAAGTGGAATTTGCCGCGTATGTCGCGAAGTGCGGGCAACTTCACTTCACGTGTTTTCAGTAGAAACCGCGAGACGAATCGCTCGCGACGCCTTAAACTCGGAGTTCGATGCGTTCGCACGCGTCCGGTAATCGCTCTGCGCTCGGGCTCACGTGTGGGCTCGCCGTAGCGTCGCTGGCGCTCGGCTGCCAAGGCGAGGTCGGTGGTCCGAGCGGCGCAGGCGCGGGCGCGGCCGGCGCGTCGGGCTCGAGCTCGGGCGGCTCCGGCGGCAGCAGCGGCTCGAGCGGCGCTCCGACGGGCGGCGTCGGCAACGGCTCGAGCACCGGTGGCAGCGGCGGCGTGACCGGCGGTTCCGGCGGTTCCGGTCCCGCAACCTGCACGGATCTCGACGCGAACGAGACGGGCACGGGCGTCCTCCGGCGTCTCACGAAGCTCGAGTACGGGCTCACTCTGCAGGATCTATTCGCGCTTTCGGCGCCGCCGAATCTCGACGGCATTCCCGACGACAACGCGCGTGACGGCTTCCGAACGTCGGCGGCCGACCAGCCCGTGATGGATCAGCAGCTGCTCCGCGCTTACCTCGACCGCGCCAAGGCGCTCGCGGGCGAGCTCATGACGGATACCGCGCGCCGCGGCACCGTCCTCGGTTGCGAGCCGAATGCGACGGATTGTCTGCCGGCGTTCGTCGGACGCTTCGGAAAGCTGGCGTTCCGCCGACCGCTCGAGCAAACGGAGATCGACGCCATCACGACGCGCGCGACGATGGTCGCGGCCGACGTGAACGATCGCTACCGCTTCGCCATCGAATCGCTGCTCTCGTCGCCGAGCTTCCTGTTCCGTATCGAGGTAGGTGGAGCTGCCGACGGGCTCGCCACGCTCGAGCAGCACGAGCTCGCGTCCCGCCTGTCGTTTGCGGTGTGGGGTAGGGGGCCGAGCGCCGAGCTCCTCGAAGCGGCGGCCGCCGGCGCCCTCGACACGCCCGCGGGGCTCGTCGAGCGCGCGACGCAAATGCTCGCCGATCCGAAAGCGCGCGCGTTTTTTGCCGCGTTTTTCCAGCAATGGCTCGGCTACGAGACGCTCGTCACGCCACCGCAACCTCCCATGGGCTGGTCGAGCTCGGTGCTCGACGCCATGAAGGGCGAGACCGATCGCGTTACGGGCGACGTCGCCTGGGGCGGCGGCAATTTCCTCGACGTGCTCACCACGAACACGACGAACACGAGCGCGGCGGCGGCGACCTATTTCGGCCTCCCCGCGCCGAGCGCAGACGGCACGGTAACGTTTCCGGCGAACCACGTTCGTGCCAATTCGGGTCTGCTGACGCATCCGAGCGTGCTGAGCGCCAAGCGCGACGGCGATCTCATCGCCATTCGCGGTAACTGGCTCCGAAGCACGTTCCTCTGCGAGCACCTCGGTCTTCCGGCGGACGCCGACACGATCGGCGAGCGGCTCGTCGGCCTCACGCCCACGGAAATCGTGCAAATGCGCAACACCGAAGACGAATGCGCCGGCTGCCACGCGGCCATCGACCCGATCGGCGTCGGCTTCGCCGCCTTCGACGCGACGGGTCGCTTCGACGCGACGGTCGATATCGGCGAGTACGGCGTCACGCCGGGGCTCCCTGACGATGCGTCGATGCCCGACTTCACTACCATCGCGGAGCTCGCCCAGAAGCTCCACGCCATGCCGCAGGTTTCGGCGTGCCTCGCCTCCCGAGTCTTTCTCTACGTGCACGGCCGTACCCCGAACGGTCCCGACGGTTGCGCCGTCGAGCGCGCATCGCGCGGCTTCGTCGACGCGAACTACGGGTTCCCGGCGCTCATCCAGGGCCTCATCGAAGCTCCTGCCTTCCGACTTCGGAGGCCACCGACATGATCGTTCGTCCGATCTCCCGGCGTGCGTTGTTGCGCGGAACCGGCGTAGCCATGGCGTTGCCGCTCCTCGACGCGATGACGCCGGCGCGCGCGACGGCGACGGCGGCCGCTCCCGTCCAACGCTTCATCGCGTTTTTCTATCCGAACGGCACGGACCCGCCGAAATGGAACCCGCCCGCGGGGCAGCTCGTCGGGACGAGCTTGCCGGAATGCCTGCGCGATCTGAACGGAGGCTTCGCGGCCGAGGGCATCTGGCCGGCCGAGACGGCGTCGTTCTTCCAGGACGTAACGGTCGTCACCGGCATCGACCACCAGGGCGTCTGCGCCGAGATCCACAACCCGTCGATGGCGCTCTCGGCCCACAAAGGTCCGAATCCGCCGCAGCCGACGCTCGATCAGGTGCTCGCCGATCACCTGCGCGGCACCGCGCCGTACCGAAACTTCGCGCTGTCCGCGACGACATCGAACGATATCTCGCAGGGTAACCTCTCGTTCAAAGCGGGCACGCAACCGGAGACGAACGTCCGCGAGCCCTCGCGGCTCTTCACGACGCTGTTCGGCAACGGCATGGTGAGCGGCGGCGACGCCGCGGCCGCCGAACGCGCGCGCCTGCGCCAGCAAAGCGTGCTCGACGTCGTGAAGGCGGACGCGACGCGGCTGAATACGCGCCTCGGCGCGGCCGACAAACAGCGCATCGACCAGTACTTCACTGCGATCTCGGAGGTCGAACGGCAAATCGTCACGCCGCCCCCGAGCTCGTGCATGACGCCGGAGGCGCCCGCTTCGGGTGGCAACTGGCACTCCAAGGCCAAGGCGTTCATCGACCTCACCGTGCTCGCGATGGCGTGCGATCTCACGCGCACCGTCACCATCCAATACAGCGACAGCTGGGGAGTGAACTACTCCGGCTACACGCTCGGAACGGGCATCGAGGGGCTCGGTACCTGGAGCGACCACTTCATTTCTCACAAGCTCGACGACACCGATCGCGCGACGGACCTCGACGGCATCGATCGTACCGAAGCGATGCGTATCGCCAACCTCCGCGTCGTGAACACCTCGCGCTTCAAGGTGCGCCGCTTCGCGTATCTCTTGAGCAGGCTCAAGAGCGTCCAGACGCCGACCGGTAACCTGCTCGACGAGTCGCTCGTCATGTACTGCTCCGAAAATGGCGACGGCGACAGCCACCAGCGCAAGAACATGCCCGTCCTGCTCGCCGGTCACGCCGGCGGGTTCGTCACCGGCCGCAGCGTCGCAGCGGCGAACAAGGTGACCGGCTCGCTGCATGCCTCGATCCAGAACCGTCTGGGCATGAACGTGACGAACTACGGCGACCCCGCGGGACCGCCGATCGCGGACCTCTGAACGAGAACGCCGGCGGTCTCAGACGAGCAGCGACTGCGCTTTCCGCGCGGGAGCCTTCAGCTTCAACCGATCGAGCACCTCGCCGGCCAGCGTGTCGAAGAGCCAGGCGACGGCGGGCGGCGCGAATTCGTCGAGGTTTCGGAGCGGTACGCCGGCGTGCGTCGCGTCGAGGAACGCGGGGTGGCGTGCGATGGTCGTGTCGAAGAGCCAATCGCTCGGAAAATCACGGCAGGCATTGAGCATGACCGAGAGCGAGCCGTCGTGCTTCGTCTGCAGCATGTTGAGAACGACGCCGAGAATCTGCGGGCGCTGTTCGCCGGGTAGCGTTTGCAGCGCCTCGATGAAGCGCGGGAAGGAACGGTCCGCGATGCGCTCGGCCTGGAGCACGGCGAGCACGTGCGTGCTCGCGCCGAGGAGCTGATACGTCGTTCCGTACATGCCCGCGGGGGCGTCGACGAGGACGATCTCCGCGCGTTCGGCGAGCTCGCCGAGGAGCATTTGCCAGCGTGCGCCGTGGTCCGCCATGATGAGCTCGGGAGGCGGGAGCTCGCGCCCGACGGCGGGAAGAATCTTGAGCTTCGTGAGCATCGTGGGCAGGAGCGCCCGTTCGAGCGAGCCCGTGCGCGTCAGGAGATCGAACGTACCGAGCTCCGCGCGCTCCCGAGAATCGAGCGCGGAAAGCACGTCGCCGTTGATGTCGGCGTCGACGAGCACGACCGAGCGCCCCTGCCGCGCGAGGCTCACGGCGAGATTGAGGGCGACGGTCGTCTTGCCGCAGCCGCCTTTCGGGCTCACGACGGACACCACGCGTCCGGTCTTCGTCCCCGCGCGCGCCGGAGCGGGCTCGGTCTGCTTCGATTTCGTCGCGGTGCGACCGGCTTCGGTGGGCGAGTCGAAGCGGCGCGCATCCGCTGCGAACGGGTCCGACGCGTCCGCGGCGCGCGGCTCCGAACGCCGCTCGGCGCGGCCGCCGTGCTCGAGTGCCTCCATGAGCAGCACCTGGACGGCGCCGAGCGGCTCCGGCAAGGCGGGCGGCGTTTCCATCCGAAACACCGCGAAACCGCCGTCGGCGTGGCGGAACAAATCGAAGAGCGCCTCGCGACCGTCCTTGCCGTTGGCTTCGACGCGCACGACCTTGCCGCTCTTCACGAAGATCGTGCCGAGCACGGCCGACTCGTCGAACACCTCGACCCCCGTGTATTGCCGGCCGATCCCGACCACCTGGAGCACCTGCGCGAGATCGAATTCGCGCAAGCGACCTCGCATGACGCCGGTCTTCATGACAGCTCCTCGTGAATGCCGAGGCGAGCCTCGTCGATTCCCGCCGCTGCGAGCTGCGTGAGCAGCGCGGCTTCGCCGTTCTGCTCGGCCTCGATCGCCGCGCGCACCGAAACCTCGCCCTCGACGTCGACGCCGCCCGCCATGATCATCGTCTTCGAGAGAAGGTCGTAGAGTCGCGCCCAGGCGCTTCGCGTCGTTTCGTCGAGCGCGTCGCCGAGCCCCTGCTCGAGCGTCCACATGAGCGCGGCGCCGACCGGCGCGTACGCTTCGGCCGGCACCCTGTACAAGCGCGTGTGCCGCTTGCCGAGAGCGAGCACGACGAGCATCAAGTCGTCTTCCGCGCTCACGCTGTCCGCCCACTGCTCTTCGGTCCATTCCATCGATTTCACGATGAAGGCGAGCATTCGAATGAGCTTCTTCTTCTGTGCGCTCATGTCGTCGGAGAACAAGCTCCGATACTGTGGAGCGAGCTCGAAGAGCCGCCGGTAGAAGAGATCGGCGACCGTTTCTGCGATCGGAATCGCGAGTCGCCAGCTTCGCCGTATGGCGTTCTTTTCAACGTCCGTAAACACGCGAGTTCTCCTTGCGCCCTGTCCGCGCCCGAGTCCGACGGTTCGAGACCAAGCTAACGCACCGTGGCCCTCGGGACAACGCGCGCGACGTATCGTCCGGCGATACTTGATAAATCTCGCGTCGGTTGGATTCCTTGCGATCAAGTGATCACACGGAGTTTTGCGAAACTTAACGCGATCTTCGGATCGCAGAAATGGCGCTTGCAGCGCGTCCCCCGCGAGCGTCTACTGGGGGACGTCCGGCACACGGGTGGGCGCGGCCGGGGCGCCCTGAAAGCAGCGACACGTCGGTGCGAAAGCTCGTCGCGTGGACGGGCCGAGCCCGCGTGTCGACCAACCGAGGCGAACACCCGGAGCTCGCCTGCGAAAGAGGAGAGAACGACATGAAATACCTAGGGATTGCGCGCTCGAACGTCTTCCGCTCGCTGGTCGTCGCCGCGTCGCTGGTCTGTCCAGGCCTCGCCGTCGCCGACGGTCATCTCGATGTCGAGTCCGAGCTCGAGGGGCTTCCTCACCGCCTGCAAGATTCGCTCATGCTTCACGATCGCATGCGCGGACTGATGGAAGACCACATCGTCTTCACTCGGTGCTTCATCATCTCCGTAGCGCACGATCTGCCGGACGCCGGCCCGACCGCGGGCCGCCTGCTCTCCAATCAGGTCGACATCGGCAACACCTTCGCGACCTACTACGGAAGCGCCATCGGCAATCGGCTCACCGAGCTCTTGCAAGAACACATCTTGATCGCGGCCGACATCCTCGTCGCTGCGCGCGCGGGCGACGCGGACGCCGCTGCGGCGGCACAGGCGGCTTGGTACGTGAACGGCAACGAGATTGCCGACTTCCTCCATCGCATCAACCCGCGGAACTTCCGGCGCGGCGAAACGCGCGAGATGTTCAAGATGCACCTCGACACGACGCTCGTCGAAGCCGTCGCCCGCTTGACGGGCGACTTCGACGCGGACCTCGAAGCGTACGACGAGGTACACCACCACATGCTCGAGATGGCGGATTTCCTCAGCAACGGCATCATCCGCCAGTTCCCTCGCCGTTTCTGAGCCAGAGGACGGGGGCCCGGCCGAGCCTCGGGCCCCCGCTTCGGCGAGGCGTGACGAGTTTCCTTTCGCGCCCGCGTTCCGCCGTCCTAGCGTCGGCGTGAATGCCCCCCGGGACGCCGGACACGGCCTACCGCGACACGGACGAAGGCCGCGCTCTCCTTCAGTCGCGCCTCGCGCGCCTCGCGCGTGTTTCGTTCATCCTGTGCGTCGTCTTCTATCCGATCGGGCTCGTCGCGCGCGGAGCGGGTGGCATCACGGGGGTGAGCGGCTTCGAAGGCGCGTTCGGACCGGAGGGGACCTGGCACCTCGTCGGGACGTTGCTGTTCCTCGTTGCATGGCTTGCGGCGCGGAACGGTGTGCTGTCCCTCGCGGCGCTCCTCGTGACGGACTTCGTCATGACGGTCGGCGTGTCGTTCTCGTTCGCGATGATGGGTCGTTACGCGCCGGCGTGGGCTCGGCCCGAGCAGTTCATGGCCTTCGTCGTCGGGCAGCTGCTCGTCATTCGGGCCGCTTTGCTTCCGTGTCCCACCGTTCACTCCGTCGCGGTTTCGGCGTGTGCGCTCGCTCCGATCCCCTTGCTCGCCTATCGAATGTACGCCGAACGACCGCTCGCGGGCTCTCCGGGCCCCCTTCCCATCGCCGTGAACGCGGCCGTTCTCGCGCTCATCGTCGTGGCCGTGGTCGGCATCATTTCGTACACGGTGCATGGCTTGCGCGAGCGCGTCCGCGAAGCGCTGCGGCTCGGCCAGTACACGCTGACGGAAAAGATCGGCGAGGGAGGCATGGGCGTCGTGTACAAGGCGAGCCACGCGCTCCTGCGCCGCCCGACGGCGATCAAGCTCCTGCCACCCGAACGGGCAGGGGAGCACAACATCGCTCGGTTCGAACGCGAGGTGCAGCTCACGAGCCTGCTCACGCACGCGAACACCGTGTCCATCTACGACTTCGGCCGGACGCCGGAAGGCACGTTCTATTACGCGATGGAGTACCTCGACGGTATCGATCTCCAGACGCTGAGCGACGGCGACGGCGCGCAGGAACCGGGGCGCGTGATTCATCTGCTTTCACAGATGGTCGGCGCGCTCGCCGAAGCGCACCGCGTCGGGCTCATTCATCGGGACGTGAAGCCGGCGAACGTCATCCTATGCGAGCGCGGAGGGACGCCGGACGTCGTGAAGGTTCTCGACTTCGGGCTCGTGAAAGAGATGGGCGCGCCCGCCGATCCCAAAGTATCGACGACGGGCTCTCAACAGATCATCGGAACGCCGCTGTACCTGTCGCCCGAGGCGATCGGCGCGCCGGCGACGATGGATGGCAGAAGCGACCTCTACGCGGTCGGCGCGGTCGGCTACTTGCTCCTCACCGGTACGCCGCCGTTCACCGGACAATCGGTGATGGAGGTGTGCAGCCACCACATGCTCACGCCTCCGACGCCGCCGTCCGAGCGCCTCGGGCGGCCCGTTCCGGCCGATCTCGAAGCCGTGATTCTGAAATGCCTCGCGAAGTCTCCGTCCGAGCGTCCCCGCGACGCGGCCGCTCTCGAAGCCCTGCTCGCCGCGTGTGAATCGTCCAAGACCTGGACGAACGAGCGTGCCGCGGCGTGGTGGCGGGAAAAAGGAATGGGCCTGCGGAGCCTCCGGCCGTCCGTTCCCGTGAGCACGGGTACGAGCCGCGCCCTTCGAGTGACGCGCGAAATGCGCGTCTAGGGCCGCTCCGGGTGATCGACGACGCCCGATGCCGCATGAGAGGGCAGGCCATGCCCGCTCCTCGTTTCGTGCTCGGATTGCCCCGTCCGCTCGTTGCCTGTCTCGCCCTTCTCGGAAACGCTTGCAGTTCTGCTCCCGCCGTCCCGGACGCCGACGCCGGTGCCGGCGGCGGAGGGGGAACCGCCCCGACCGGCGGAACGAGCGGAACCGCTCCGAGCGGTGGAAGCGGCGGGACCGGTGCCGTGCCGGCCGAGTGCACTCCGGCCGCCGTGCCCGTGACGACGCCCTGGGAGTCGGTGAACCGCCTGGGGGCAGCGTTCTACGGGACGCCCGAAGCTCTGACGATCGCGCAGAACATCCTCTACTACCAGAACGCCGACCGCGGCTGGCCCAAAGACACGGACATGACGACGCGCACGAAGGGCAAGTCGCGTTCGACGATCGACAACGGCGCGACCACGACGCAAGTCGAGTTCCTCTCGCGCGTGTACGGCGCGACGGAGTGCGAGATTTACCGCGACGCAGCCGTGAGCGGTCTCGAGTACCTCTTCTCCGGCCAGTACGAGAACGGCGGCTGGCCGCAGGAGTTCCCGAACGGGGACGGCTACCACACGCACATCACCTTCAACGACGACGCCATGCTCCACGTGCTCACGCTCCTCCGCGTCGTCTCCGAGCGCGCGGAGCCGTACGCGTACCTCGACGAGTCGTACGCCCCGCGCGCGGCGGAAGCCGTGCAAAAGGGCATCGATTGCATCCTTCGGTGCCAGGTCGTCTCCGACACGCAAGCCGGCTGGTGCGCGCAGCACGACGAAGCGACGCTCGCGCCCGCTCCGGCGCGCACGTACGAGCTCCCCTCCCTGAGCGGTTCGGAAGGCGTCGGCATCGTGCGCTTCCTCATGACGATCGACGAGCCGGGGCCGGCGGTGCGGGAGGCGATCGAGAGCGCCGTCGCTTGGTTCGAGTCCGTGAAGATCGAGGGCATTCGCGTCCAGGAGACGACGGACGCCTCCCAGCCCACGGGCGAAGACCGCGTCGTCGTCGAGGACCCGACCGCTCCGCCCCTCTGGGCGCGTTTCTACGAGCTCGAGACGAATCGCCCGATCTTTTCGAGCCGCTGCGAGGTTCCGGAGTGCGAAAGCGATCCGTTCTTCATGCGCCGCTACAGCCTCGCCGAGATCGAGAACGAGCGCCGCGTCGGCTACTCGTGGTACGGCGACTGGCCGGCGCGCCTGCTCGGCACCGACTATCCGGCGTGGAAGGCAAAATGGCCGGCGCCGTAACCGGGACCTAGCCGCCGAGGGCGGGGCGCGCTCGCATGATCGGGTGATGGACGCTTGCCCGCGTCCGTCATTAGTGCGTAAAGGACCGCCTGATTTCGGAGTCTTTCCATGAACGTTTGGCTCAAGCGCGTCGGTATCGGTCTCGGTGCTCTCATTCTGGTCGTCGCAGTCGGCGGCGGCATCTTCTTTTGGACGAGGATGTCGGCGTTCGACGCGAGTCTCGCGAAGGTTTACGACGTGCCGCTCCCGAAGCTCGAACGCTCGAGCGACCCCGCGGTGCTCGCTCGCGGCAAGCACATCGCCGAGGCCGTCTACGGGTGTGGTGCGGGCGACTGCCACGGTCCGGATCTCGGCGGGGGCAAAATGATGGCCATGGGTCCCCTCGGAACCATCACGGGACCGAACGTCACCGCGGGAGGGCTCGGCATGGCCTATTCCGACGGCGAGCTCGCGCGCTTGCTCCGTCACGGCATCAAGAAGGACGGCCGTTCCGTCCGCTTCATGCCCGCGCAAGATCTCGAATGGCTTCCGGACTCCGATCTCCGCGCGCTGATTTCGCACCTTCGAACGCTGCCGCCCGTCAGCAAGGCGAACGGTCCCATCGAGCTCAAGCCGCTCGCCAAGTTCCTCGATCGCATCGACGCCATCCCGCTCGACATCGCGCGCCGCATCGATCACGCGAAGGCGGGCCGAGGCCCCGCGCCGTCCGCGACGAAAGAGTACGGAGCGCTCCTCGGTCGAACGTGTACGGGATGCCACGGGGCAAAGCTCAGCGGCGGTCCCATTCCCGGCGCACCGGCTGAAATTCCGATTCCGTCGAACATTACGCCCGACGAGAGCGGCCTCAAGGGGTGGACCTTCGAAGACTTCGAGAAGCTCCTCGTGCAGGGCATCCGCAAAAATGGCAAGAAGCTCGACCCATTCATGCCCATTGAGGCGTTCGGCAAGCTCGACGAAACGGAAAAGCGCGCGCTCTTCCTCTTCTTGCAGTCGCTGCCGCCGACGCCGTTCGGAAACCGCTGATGGCTCAATCGAACCCCTCATCGCTCACCCGCCGCCGCCTGCTCATCGTTGCACCTGCAACTATCGTCTCGCTCGCCCTCGCGGCCTGCGAGAAGAAGGAGCCCGATGCGTGCACCAGCACCCTCGGCCTCACACAAGACGAGATCAAGACGCGGACCTCGCTCGGCTACGTCGATCGCAGCGCCGACCCCAAAAAGCACTGCATCGACTGCCAGCAGTACGTCGCTCCGCCGTCGGTCGATCAGTGCGGCGGGTGCAAGGTGCTGAAGGGACCGGTGCACCCGCGCGGGAGCTGCAACGTGTTCACGCCGAAGGCGTGATTTCTCGGCGAACCTAGATCGTGAGCCGCGGCCAGGCGCCCTGGCTGATGGCCTCGACGCCGTGCCGTTCCACGGGTCGTCCACCGGACGGGCCCGGATTGAGCACGAGGCCGGCGGTGCTCGGGTCCCCGAGGATCATTCCGGCGATGACCGCCGCGGGAAGCGCCGTGTACGGCGCGGCTGCGTTGCCTCGGAACGCCGAGAGCGCCGGCGCGTCCGTGAACGCGGGAAACCACGGTCGCCCGTCGGGTCCCGTCACGAGAGCCACGCGAAGCTCTTGCTTCGTGTTCGCGACCTTGAGCACCCCGTCGCGCGCTCCGTCCGAGCCCCCGTCCGGCACGAGCAGGAACGCGCGCAACATGGCGGCGTAGAAACGCAACGCGGCGCCCGTCGAGACCGGTCCGGCGAGCTCATGGACGCACCGTGAAAGCTCGGGATTCTCGGGGTGACCCTGCGCATCGCGGCGGAGCTCGAGCTCGGCGAGCTCGTCGGCCGTCACCGGCCCGAGCTGCGTGAGCTCACCGCGGATCGTGTCGAGAAATTGCTGTTTGTGTGGACCGACCAGATCGTACGACAAGAGGCGCGCGGCCTCGCAGAGGCAGGCGCGCGCGCGAGCGCGGCGGCCGAGTCGCCGGAAGAAGGTGCCCAAGTTGTAGTGGATGGGCGCGTTGCCGGGCCGAATGGTGCGTGCCCGCTCCATGGACTCGACGCCGCGTTCGAGATTGCCGAGATCGTTCCACGCGGCGGCCAGCGTGAAGTACGCGTCGAAAGCCTCGGGCTCGAGCGTCACGGCTCGCGCCAAGAGCTCGACCGCCTCGCCGGGCCGTCCCCTCTGATACGCCTCCTGGCCGCGGGCCACGAGCCCTTCGACCTCCGGCGCGATCGAGGCGCGCCGGGGATTCGGAGCGTTGCAAAACGAACACTGCGCGTCGAGGCGCGAAAGCGGCGCGCCGCATTTCGTACAGGTTTGCATGGCGTCGCTCGGCCTCACGCCGAAATCTTGTGCCCGCGTGTCTCGTGCACGAAAAAACCGCCGACGACGAGCGTCACGAGGCAGACGACGATGGGGTACGCGAGGCCCGTGAACATCGCCCCGCTGCCGAACGTTTCGCGCGCCCAGGCGGACGCCGTCACGCTCGTCGCTATCAGCGGCAAGAACCCTCCGAACCAGCCGTTCCCGAGGTGATAAGGGATCGACATCGACGTATAACGAATGCGCGTCGGAAAGAGCTCGACGAGAAATGCTGCGATGGGTCCGTACACCATGCAGACGTAGATCATCTGCAGGAACACGAGCAGCACGACCATCACATGATTGATTTCGTCGGGGTTCGCGGCCGGTAGACCGTGTGGGTTCGTGAAGTGACGGAGCCCCATGTAGATGGGCACGTAGGTGACCGCGGCGAGCGCACAGCCCGTGAGCATGATCTTCTTTCGTCCGATGCCGTCCGACAGCCGGCCGAAGACGATGAAGAGCGGCGTCGCCAGCGCGAGCGCGATGGAGATCAAGACATACGACGTCGCCCAATCGACCTTGAGCGTGCTCTGGAGGAACGTGAGCGCGTAGAACTGTCCCGTGTACCAGACGACGCCTTGTCCGGCGGCGGCGCCGAAAAGGGCCACGAACACGTAGCGACGGTTCTCCTTGTTCGAGAAGCTCTCGACGAGCGGGTTCTTCGAGGTTTGGCCCGATTTTTTCAGGCGCGCGAAGAGAGGTGACTCGCTCATCTTGAGGCGGATGTAGAGCGAAATCGCGAGCAGTACGAACGAGAGCAAAAACGGTATACGCCAGCCGAACGCCTTGAAATCGTCCTCGCCGAACGCGAGGCGCGTCGTGCCGATGACGCCCATGCTCAAGAAGAATCCGAGCGTGGCCGTCGTCTGGATGAAGCTCGTGTAATACCCGCGCTTCTCGTCGGGGACGTGCTCGGCGACGTACGTCGCGGCGCCGCCGTATTCGCCGCCCAGCGCAAGACCCTGAAGGAGGCGGAGCAAGACGAGCAGCGTCGTTGCCACGAGACCGAGCGATTCGTAGGTGGGAAGCAGCCCGATGAGCGCCGTCGAGAGGCCCATCGTCGCCATCGTAACGAGAAACGTGTACTTGCGACCGACACGATCGCCGAGGCTGCCGAAGACGACGGCACCGAGCGGTCGCACCCCGAAGCCGGCGCCGAACGTCGCGAGGCTAGCGAGAAGCTGCGCGGTTTCGTTTCCCGAGGGGAAAAACAGCTTGCCGAAGAAGACCGCGAGGCTTCCGTAGAGGTAGAAATCGTACCACTCGAACAGCGTCCCCACGGACGACGCGACGATGACGCGCCGGAGCTCGGCTCTCGAAAGTTCGTTCTCCGTGGCCAACGCCGGGGCGGCCTGCATGGCCGGCGACGCTACCATGATACGCTCCGGGCTCTTGCCATGTCCGACACAGCACCGAAGCCGCCGCAAAGCCCGCTTGCCTCGCCCGAACCCTGGGATCTCGTGCGCGACGGTTACGTCGCCGAGCTCTGGGACCAATTCTCGCTGTTTTCGAAAGACGCGCTCGAGCTCGCGAACGTCCCGCCGAACTCCGACGTGCTCGACGTGTGCACCGGTCCCGGCACGCTCGCGATTCAAGCCGCCGCGACGGCGCGGCGCGTGGTCGGCGTCGACTTTTCGCCGCGCATGCTCGAAGAATTCAGGCGTCGCGCTGCGGACGCGGGTCTCGCCAACGTCGAAGCGGTCGAAGCGGACGGGCAGGCGCTGCCGTTCGCGGACGCTTCGTTCGACCGGGCGTTTTCGATGTTCGGCCTGATCTTCTTTCCCGACCGCAACCAGGGTTTCAAGGAGCTCTTTCGAGTCCTGCGTCCAGGCGGGCGGGCCGTCGTCTCGAGCTGGCGTCCCTTCGAGCTCGTGCCGCCCATCAAAGCGGCGTTCGAGATCCTGCTCGAGCTCATGCCGGAGCTTCCCTTCGGAAAAAGCAAAGCCCCACTCGGGGAGCCGGACGAGTTCCGCGCCGAGCTCACCGCCGCGGGCTTCCAAAACGTCGACGTGCGCATCGTCGCGCACCGACAAACTGCGCAAGACCCCGGAGCGTTCTGGGGCTCGATGGCGAAATCCACGGCGCCGTTCCTGCTGCTCCGGCGCCGCATCGGTGAAGAGCGCTGGTCCGAGCTCTCCGCGCGCATTCTCGAGAAGCTCTTGGTGCGCTTCGGTCCCGGTCCGCTCGACATCGAGCCTCAGGCGCTGCTCGGCCTGGGTACGAAGCCGTAGGCACAAAGCCCGCACTTTTCGGACGCCCGGCGTCACCTCACGAGCTCGCCCCTTTGCGCACCGACCTGCATGCGCTAGAAGGGCCGCGCTAAGCGCCCGTAGCTCAGCTGGATAGAGCGGCGGCCTCCGGAGCCGTAGGTCAGAGGTTCGAATCCTCTCGGGCGCGCTACTTGGAGCCACTCGAACCGTAGCTGTTCGAAGCAGCGCGTTACGGGGAACGGCTCGCTAAAACGAGGAACGGAATCAAGGTAACCCCCGAAGCATTTGTGTCACACGTGCTTCCGCTGCGAGTCGGCCCCCGGGTGGTTAACTTCTCTCGCATGCCCGTCGAGGACAGGACTTCGGAACGCCAACAGACCGACGAGAGCCTACGCGTCGAACGTCAGAAGGCGGATGCCGATCTTAGCGAAAAGCAAGCGGCCGTCGACGAGACTGCGGATGCCATCATCGAAAAGGCTCGCGCGCGCGCCGATCAAGTACTGGCGGCGGCTCGCGCGAGCTCCGATCTCCAACTCGGCCCGTCGAACTCTCAGCGCGCGAACTTCATCGTGAAGGAGCGAGAGCGGGAAGACGAAGCGCTACGAAAGGAGAGGGCCGCTGCTGACGAAACCCTGCGCGTGGAACGCGCGGAGAACCCGCTACCCTCGCCCGAGCGAGAGGAAACCGACAAGGACCTTTCCCATGAACGCGCTCGGTCGGACGGTGCGGTTACGGCGCGAGATGTATTCTTGGGCATCGTCAGCCACGACCTCAGGAACCTGCTTGCCGCAATGGTCGGCTTCGCGTCGTTCATCGCGAAAGGGATGTCGCGGGACAACCACGAAGAGCAGTTCATTGCGTACGCCGAGCGTGTCCAGCGCACCGGTGCGCGCATGAACCGACTCATCGGAGATCTCGTCGATGTTGCGAGCATCGAGGCTGGCGTGCTCGCCGTAACGCGTGAGGTTGCAGACCCGGCGCTCGTCGTGGCGGAGGCAGTGGACAACTTTCAGGCGCAAGCCTCCGGAAGGGGGATTTTGCTCACGGCAGAGCTCG
>DASUTR010000369.1:0-2001 GCA_036374535.1 Polyangiaceae bacterium | reverse complement strand
AGCCCCTCGCCTGTTACGACGCGCCCCTCCTCGTCGAGGTCGGACTCGCCGGCGAGCTCCGGCCGCTCGTCGTCGTGAGCGCCGAGCTCGAGACGCAGGTCGCGCGCGCCAAGGCCCGCGACGGGCTCGACGACGCCGCCGCGCGGGCGCGCATTGCCGCGCAAATGTCGCTCGCCGAAAAGCGCGTGCTCGCGGACTACGTCATCGACAACGACGGAACGCTCGACGAGCTACGCGACGAGACGGATCGCGTGCTCGACGCCATCTGTAAGACGCTCGGGATCGCGCCGGAGCGCTACCCGCGCCCGGAAACGCGCTAGGACGCGCTGCCCGCCCGCGCTTCCGCCGCCATCAGCGTGTTCTCGAGCAGCATGGCGATGGTCATCGGACCGACGCCGCCCGGGACGGGCGTGAGAAAGCCAGCGACCTTCGACGCCGACGCGAAGTCGACGTCGCCGCAGAGCTTGCCCCCTTCGTCGCGGTTCATGCCGACGTCGATGACGGCTGCGCCCGGCTTGATCCAGTCGCCGGGGATCATTTTCGCACGCCCGACGGCCGCGACGAGCACGTCGGCCTCGCGGCAAAGTGCGGGCAAATCGCGCGTTTTCGAGTGCGCGAGCGTGACGGTCGCGTTCCGCGCGAGCAGCAACGCCGCCACGGGCTTGCCGACGATGTTCGAGCGACCGACGACCACGGCGCGCGCGCCGTCGAGCGCGACGCCCGACTCGTCGAGCAATCGCAGGCATCCGCGCGGCGTACACGGAACGAGGCCCGACTGTCCGGCCCAGAGCGCCCCGACGTTGACCGGGTGAAAGCCGTCGACGTCCTTTCTCGGATCGATCGCTTCGAGGACGAGGGACGAACGCACCTGCTTCGGCAACGGCAGCTGGACGAGGATGCCGTCGACCGTGTCGTCCCCGTTCAGGGTTCGCACCGTCGCGAGGATTTCCTCCTCGCTGACGCTCCCCGGAAAGCGGAGCACGTTGCCGGCCATGCCGAGCTCGTTCGAGGTTTTCTCCTTGTTGCGAACGTAAACGGCCGACGCCTGATCGTCGCCGGCGAGCACGACCGTGAGCCCCGGAGCGCGCCCGTGTTTGGCTCGGAATGCCGCGACTCGACCGGCCACGCCGTCACGAACCTTCTGCGCAATCGTTTTTCCGTCGATGAGCGTCGTCACGCCCGACGCGCTACCGGAACCCAAGGGCCGTGGCAAGGCCGAGCTCGGAGCGCGCGCTCATTCGCCGATTCCGGCGAAGGTCACTCCGCCGCGCACGACCCGGAGGTCCCAGATTCCGTTCACCGTGCCCACGAGCGTGACGGTGACGCCGCTCCCCGGCCAGGTGTCGGCCGGGACGTTCGCGAGGACGACGATGCCGCTTTCGTCGGTGGTCTCCACGATATCGCTGAAGCTCCCGTTGTCGACGTAGATGACCGCTTCCGCTGCTCGAGCGATGACGCCGACGCCGCTCGCGCCGCGGTTTTCCTTGTGAACGACGAGCACGAGTTGCGCTGCACCGGGGTTCTGGGTCACGGGCGACGCGATCACGGAAAACGCGCGAGCGAGCTCGGATTCTCGGACGACGGTGAGCGTCGTTTCGACCTCGTCCGCGTCGTTCGGACGGCTCGTGTCGACGGGCTGGAGCGTGAGCAGCGCGTCGCCCGGCGCGGGCCCGACTTGAGCCCAGGTGGTCTGCCCGCGCGCGACGCCGTCGATCGCGAACGCGTCCGCCCCGAGGTAGCGACCGGTCACGTCGCCGCTCATACCTTCGACGCGAACGTCCGCGGATTCGACGAAGCGCGACGCCGTGAGCCCCGGGATATCGTCGAGCAGCACCACGTCGCCGAGCAAGCGCACCGCTTCGTCCTCGCTCGAAGAGCCGCCGGCGCCGCCTTCGCCGTCGCCGGGCGGCACGTGCGTGACGGGCGGGATGTGGATGGGTCCGCAGCGGCGGCCGCTGCACGTGATGGGCGGGCCCTTCTCCGAAGGCTGAGCACAGCCGG
>DASUTR010000368.1:0-14044 GCA_036374535.1 Polyangiaceae bacterium | reverse complement strand
CCGAATCCAGCGCTCGCCGTCACCCAGGCCTCGAGTGGGCTCGAGGCCATCGAGCAGCTCTCGCTCCGGCATTTCGATGTCGTCGTGCTCGATCTCAACATGCCCGACATCGGCGGCGTGGAGGTCCTCGAGTTCGTTCGCGGGCAGGACAAGCTCCGTAGCCTGCCGATCATCATCGTCACCACTCGAGGCGACGAGTCGTCGCGAACGCAAGCGCTCGCGGCGGGGGCGACGCGCTATCTCACGAAGCCCTTCACACCCGAAACCATCCTGGGTGAGGTGAACGCGCTGCTCGATACGGTCGGTCGGGCGCCGGAATGACGTCGGTCGATCTGAAAGAGTTCGTGAGCGCCTACCTCGGCGAGGCCGAGGAGCAGCTTCGCATCACGAACGCGAAGCTCCTCGAGATCGACGCGGCGGCTCGCGGCGGCGAAGCTCACCCGCGCGCCGTGCGCGATCTGTTCCGCGCCGTTCACACGATCAAGGGGCTCTCCGCCATGGTCGACGTCGACGCCGTCGTCGCCATTTCGCATCGCATGGAGTCGATCCTGCGGAGCGCGGACAAGCAGGGGGGTCACCTCGCCGTGGCCGCCGTCGACGTGCTGCTCCAGTCCGCGCGCGCCATCGAGCACCGCGTGCGTGAGCTCGCCGAGGACAAAGCGCCGTCGCCGCCGCCAGCGGGGCTGCTCCAGGCGCTCGACGCCGTCGACGTGCGCGCCGGCGGCGCGGCGAGCTCGACCAGCGCCGCGCTCGAGCTCGAGCCCGGGATCGCGGCGAAGCTCCAGCCGTTCGAGCTCGACATGCTGGTGCGCGGCGTGAAGGACGGAAGGAGAGCGCTCCGCGCGGACTTCCGCCCGTCGCCCGCGCAGGCGGAGCGGGGATTCTCGATCAACACCGTGCGCGAGCGCCTCGGCGCCGTGGCCGAGATCGTAAAGACGCTGCCGATGGCCGTTCCGCCGTCGGAAAATGCGCCCGGCGGGCTGTCGTTCGCTCTCCTGCTCCTCACCACGGTCTCGGACGAGGAGATCGCCGCGGCCGCCGGCGTCGAGCCTTCCGACGTCTCGACGCTCGCCGACGCCCCGGCGATACCGGCGGATTACCCGCCCTCGATCGTCGACGACGACGGCGACATCGAGTCGGTGCTGCCCCAACGGCAGAATGTCGTGCGCGTCAGCGTCGCGCGGCTCGACGACGCCATGGAGCACGTGTCGGCGCTCATCGTGACGCGCTCGCGCCTCGCGCGTGCCGTGGCAGAGCTCGCGCAGGCCGGCGTGAACACCCGCGCGCTCGGCGAGATCATGCGCGACAACGCGCGTCAGCTTCGCGATCTGCGCGCCGCCGTCTTGCGCATTCGCCTCGTGCCGGCCTCCGAGCTCCTCGAGCGGATCCCTCTCATCTTGCGCGGCGTCCAGCGAGAAAGCGGACGCTCGATTCGCCTCGTGCTCGACGCCGGAACGGCGGAGCTCGACAAGGGCGTCGCCGAACGCATCTTCCCGGCGCTCGTGCACCTGGTGCGGAACGCGGTGGATCACGCGATCGAGCCGCCCGAGGAGCGGAAGCGTCTCGGTAAGCCGGAGGAGGGCACCCTCACGCTTCGCTGCGCCGCGCGCTCCAACGCGGAGCTCGAGCTCTCGGTGAGCGACGATGGCCGCGGTGTCGATCGCGGAGCGGTGGCGGCGCGCGTCGGCCGCGAGATCCCGCCCGGCGACGCGGCCCTGCTCGACGCACTCTGCCAGCCGGGCCTCTCGACGCGCGATCGAGCGACGACGACGAGCGGCCGCGGCATGGGCATGGACATCGTGCGCCGGGTCGTCGAGGAACAGCTCGGCGGAGATCTCTCCATGGCGACGAGCGCGGGCGTCGGTACGATCTTCATGTTGCGCGTGCCGCTCACGCTTTCGATCGTGGACACGTTGACGCTCGAGTGTCTCGGCGCCCGTTTCGTCGTGCCGGTTTCGAACGTCGACGAGATCTTCGAGGTCGAGCAGGCGCGCGTTCGCCGCGCTCCGAGCCAGGCCGGCCGCCCTTCGCCGAGCGTCGTCGAGCGACGCGGTGAAATCATGCCCCTCTTCGATCTCGCGGGCACGCTCGGCATGCGTGATCGCGACGAGCAGGCGCGCCACGCGGTGCTCGTCCGCCGCGCGGGCGACGCGTTCGCCTTCGGGCTCGACCGCGTCGCCGGTCAGCAGGAATCGGTCGTGCGGCCGCTCCTCGATCCGCTCGTGCAGATTCGCGGCGTTACGGGCGCTACCGACCTCGGCGACGGCCGCCCCACGCTCGTTCTCGATCTGGTCGCGCTCGGAGCGGCGGCCGCGACTCTCTACGGAACGCGTGCAGCATGACGACGGAACTCGCTCCCTACGCCCCGACCGGCGCCTCCGAAAGCGGCGAACAGCCCGTGCTCTACGTCGTATTCTCGGCGAGCGGCAGCGACTACGCCCTGCCGGCCGAGACGGTTCTCCAGATGGAATCGTTCGAGGGAGCGACGGCGGTTCCCGGTGCCCCGCCGTTCGTTGCGGGCGTCGTGCAGATCCGCGGGCGCGTCCTGCCGGTCGTGGACCTCCGGCTCCGCTTCGGCGGAACGCCGGGCGAGCGCGTGCTCGACAATCGCATCGTCGTCGGACAGCTCGGCGAACGCGTCGTGGGCCTCCTGGTCGACAGCGCGCGGGAGGTCGTGAGGCTCCGGCGCTCGGAATGGAAGGCGCCGCCGGCGCTGGTGGCGTCGGCGGGGTTCGTGCGGGGTGTGGCGCAGATCGGAACGCGCCTGGTCATGCTTTTGGATTTCGCGAAGGTAATTGGAGAGGAGCAGCTCGATGGCGTCGTCTGACGGAAATGGCAACACGGCATCGCCGAACGGCACCGTTCAGTCGCGGGTCGACGACGTGGTGCATTCACTGCGGAGCACGGCCGCGCAGGCGCAGGCCATTCAAGAGGCAGCGGAGCGGCTCCGCGCGGCGGGAAGAGAGCAGGCCGTCGCGGGCGACCAAGTGGTCACGGTCATCGAAGCGATCACCGCCGGCGTTGACCAGGCGGGCGTCGCTCTCCAGGGGCTCGCCCGTTCGCAGCACAGCGTGGCCGAAACGGCGCGTTCCATGTATTCCGGCGTCGAGTCGAACGCGACCACGACTCAAGAGATCGCCGCGTCGATCGTCTCGATGAAGAAGGACGCGACGATTCTCGCGGCCTCGAGCGAGACCACGGCGACGACGCTCGAAGAGGTCGCTCGGTCGATCAAAGGCGTCGGCGCGAACGCCGAAGAGCTCGCGACTGCGAGCAGCGCCCTCGCGTCGGCCGTCGCCGAGACGACGCAGGGTGTCCTTTCCGCGACGACGCGCGGTCAGGCGAACGCCGTCTCGATCGAGCAGATTGGAGCCACCGTCGAAGAGATAGCGCACGGCATCACGCGGCTCGCCGCCGACGCGTCGTCCGTCGGCGAGCGCACCACGAACGTCACGGCGTCGGTCGGCAAGATGGAAGCGTCGCTCGGGGCCATCGGGTCGGGCGCCTCCCAGCTCGCCGCCGCCGTCGAACAGACGTCGGCGAGCAGCGAGGAGATGTCGCGTTCGATTCGAAGCGTAGCGCAGCGCAGCAAGGAGCTCGAGTCGTCGAGCGCCGCGCTCGCGACGAACGTGAACACGATCGCCGTCGGCATCGAAGAGATCACCGCGACGGCCGACAAGAACGCGCGATTGATGGACGGCTCTGCGACCGCCGCGGAGCAGCTCGCGCGTTCGGCGGACTCCACGACGAAGAGCGCGGAGCAGATCGCCACGCTCGCGCTCTCGAGCTCCACGTCGGCGTCGCAGCTCGAGGCGACGGCGCGTCACATGGCGAAGGCCGGCGAGAACACCAGGCTCGTCATCGACAGGGTGAGCGCGGTCGCGCGCGAGGGCGGCGCGACGGTCGGCCGCTCCATCGCCGGTCTCGGCAAGATTCGCGAGTCGATGGTCGAGTCGGGCGGCGTCATCAAGGAAATGGGCCGGCGTGCCGAGGAGATCGGCGACATCGTGAACGCCATCAACTTGATCGCCGATCGCACGAATCTCCTGTCGTTGAACGCGAGTATCGAGGCGGCGCGGGCCGGCGAGCACGGGCGCGGCTTCGCGGTCGTCGCCGAAGAGATTCGCGCGCTCGCCGAACGGGCCGCGTCGGCGAGCTCCGACATCGGTAAGATCGTGCGCGGTCTGCAGGCGAGCGCGCGCGAAGCCGTCACGACATCGGTCGAAGGAAGTCGAATCGCCGAGGACGCCGCGGGGCTAGCGAACGAGGCCGAGCGCGCGTTGTCGGACATCATGCGCGGCGTCGACGAGGTCGCGCAGACCGGGCGCGAGATGGCGCGCGCGACCGAAGAGCAGGTCGTGGCGAGTCAGGCGCTCGCGAAGAGCGTCGCGCAGGTGAGCGAACAGTCCCGCGTGATCCTCGCGAGCACCACGGAGCAGAGCGCCGCCGTCAGGGCCCTCGCGCTCGGCAACGCCGAGATGCGCCAGATTGCGCAGCAGACGAGCGGCGCCATCGCGTCGCAGGCCAAGGCGATGCGCGACGTCGTCAAGGCGAACGCGACCCTCGCGAGCGGCATCGAGCACGTGGCCCGCGCTAGCCAGGAACAAGCCGTCGCCGCGGGCGAAATCGCCAAGAGCATCTCGGAGATTCGCGGCGTCGCGGCAACGACGACGTCGGCGCTCGCGACCCTCGGCCGGGAGGCGACCTCGATCACGACGGAGAGCCGTGAGCTCACCGGGCTCACTCAGCGGACGGTGACCGCACTCGCCGAGCAGGCGAAAGCCGGCGCGGAGCTCGCCCGCACGATGAGCGACGTCCGCGCGCAAGCCACCGCTTCGGCCAAAGAGCTCAACGAACAGGCGCGCGTCGCCAAATCGCTCGAGGCGACCTCGAAGCAGGTCGCGACGCTCGCCGCGCAAGTGACGATCGCCACGGCGGAGCAGACGCGCGCAGCCCAGAGCCTGGTCGCCGGAGCGGACGAGGTGCGGCGCATCGCCAAGCAAACGGCGCGGGGCCTGGACGAGCAGGCAGACGCGGTCCAGTCGGCGGCGCGCCACGCCGCCAATCAGACTCAAGCCATCGCGAGCGTCGCGGACCAAGCGACCGCGCAAACCGCGGCGAGCGACGGAATCGTTCGTTCCATCGAAGAGGTGCGCAAGCGCGCGCGCGAGCTCGCGACCGCCTCGAACCAGCAGAAAGATCGACTGACGAAGGTGGCCGGTGACGTGAAAGAGGTCGCCGATCAGGCGGCGCTGATTGCGCGCGCGAACCTCGAACACGTGCGCGTGATGCAGTCGCTCGGCGGTCAACCTACGTCCGGAGCGCAGGACCCCGGGTGATCGAGAACGACTCTCCGCTCACGACGTCGCCGGACGACAGCGGCCGGATGGTCGAAGTGCAACGTCTCGTTCGACGCGGCGCTCCTGCCGTCGGCGCGCTCGTCGGAATGCTCACCGAACGGAGCTGGGTGGTACGGCGCGCGGTCGTCGCCGCGCTCGCGCGCCTCGGGACGCCCGCGGTGAAGGCCCTGTGCGAAACGTTGCGGACGGACCGCGCGAACGAAGCCCGGCTCGCGGCGGCCGTGGACGCTCTCGTCGCGTCGGCGGGCGACGTCGAGCCGCACCTGCTCTTGCTCGCCGAGTCGAGCGAGAGTCCGCCCGTCTTGTGCGACGTGGCGCAGGTGCTCGGGCGTCGCGGCAGCCGCGCGAGCATTCCGACGTTGTCCCGGCTCGTGGCGCATTCGGACGACAACGTCGCGGTCGCGGCGATCGAAGCGCTCAGCCGCATCGGCGGACCCGCGACCGTCGACGCGCTGCTCGCCGCGGTCTCGAGCGGCAATTTTTTCCGTACGTTTCCCGCGATTGCCGCGCTCGGCCAGTCGGGTGACGCGCGGGCGACAGGGCCTCTCGTCGCGCTGCTCGACGACGCGATGTACGTCACCGACGTCGCGAGCGCCATCGCGCGCACCGGTCAGCTCTCGGCCATCGAGCCGCTCGCGCGCGTGCTCGCCCATGCCGACCCCGTGCATGCCGTGAGCGCCGCGAACGCGCTCGCGGAGATCGGCCGCCGTCACGCCGATCGCGGCGGCAGCGCCGACGCGGCCGTAGCGGCGCTGCGTGGAGCGGCGCCCGAGGGCGCGCGCGAGCGCCTCGCGAGCGTGCTCGACGGAGCTTCGCCGCTCGATCAGATCGCGATCGCTTGCGTGCTCGGCTGGCTCGGCGACGCGCGCTCCGTGCGCACGCTCGTCGGCTTCCTCGACGCGGAGCCGTCGCTCGCCGACGCGGCGCTGCGCGCGCTCGCGACGCTCGGCGCGGTCGTCGAATCCGAGCTCCGGGCGGCGATTCGTTCCGGCAACAGCGCGCGGCGCGGCCGCTTGCTGCCGCTCCTCGCGGCGCGCCGCTCCGCGCTGCCCGAGCTCGTGGAGTGCCTCGCGGACGACGACGCCCACGTTCGCGCCCTCGCCTGCGAGGCGCTCGGTCGTATCGGGGACACGAGCGTGGTCGGCAAGCTCTTCGAGCTCATCGGCGATCGCGACCCGCGCGCGACGCACGCCGCCATCTCCGCGATCCAGTCGCTCGGAAGCGACGAAGTGAAGCGGCAGGCGCTGGAAGCTGCGCGCTCACCGGATCCCCGGGTACGCCGTTCGGCGCTGCGCATCGTGTCGTACTTCGGCTATCCCGACGCCATCGGCGTCCTGCTCGAAGCGAGCGCGGATCCCGACGAGCGCATCGGGAATACCGCGATGGGCGGCCTCGCCCTGCTCGAGGACCCGCGCGCCACCGCGGCGCTTCTCGAGGCCACGCGGCATCCGTCGGCGCCGACACGCGCGGCGGCGTGCCGCGCGCTCGGGGTGCTCGGCTCGTCGCCCGAGGTCGTCGCGAGTCTGAGGCGCGCTCTCGCCGACGCCGACGCTTGGGTGCGCTACTATGCCTGCCAGTCGCTCGGTCGCCTGGCGGCGTCGGAGGCGGCGTCCGACGTGGAGGGCCGTCTCGCGGACGAAGCCGGTCAGGTGCGCGTGGCAGCCGTCGAGGCCACGGCGAAGCTCGGCGGTCAGCGAGCGCTCGTCGTCCTGGAAGCCGCAGCTCGCGCCCAGGATCCCGACGTGCGGCGCGCCGCGCTCGTCGGGCTCGGCGAGATCCGCCGGCCCGAAGCCGTGCCGATTCTGATGGCGGCGCTCGCGTCGAACGACGCGGGAGTACGGCTCGTCGCGCTCTCGTCGATCGCCGCGACCAACGCGCCCGAGGCGACGGCGACCATCATGCGCTCCTCGGCCGATCCCGACGGGCGGGTGCGGAGCGCGGCGATCGCCCTTTTGGCCGAGCGCGGTGGCGCATCGATCACCGATTGGCTCATCGAGCAGCTTTCCGGCTCCGAGCGCGATGCGGCATTCGCGGCGCTCGCCAACCCGACCGACGGCCGCATCGAAGGCATCCTGCTCGCTCTCGACTCGGCGAGCGAAGCGCTCGCCGAAACGCTGATCCGCGCCCTACTCGCGATGCGCAGGCCGGCGGGCAACGCGGCGGTGGAATCCGCGCTCCGGCTCGACAACGTGCACGCACGGCGCGCCGCCGCTCGCGGGCTCACGACGCTCGATACGCCCGAAGCTCGCAACGCGCTCGCCGACTCCGCGGCGAACGATCCCGACGGCGACGTACGCCGCATCAGCGCAGCGGTGCGAAAATGAGCGCCCGCGGATTCCCGCCGCCGCTCTTCGGCATCGTCAGCGCGCTCGTCGAGGAACGCACCGGCATCCACTACGACGACGCGGATCGCGAGCTCTTGCTCTCGAAGCTCACGGCGCGCACCCTCGAGGCGGGTTTCGAGTCCCCGCTCGACTACTACTACTACCTTCGTTACGACGATCCGACGCGGCGAGAGTTCGACGCCCTCGTGGAATCGCTCGTCGTGAACGAAACGTACTTCTTCCGCGAGGCGCCTCAGCTGCGCGCGCTGTGCGAAACCGTGATCTTGCCGCTCGACGCCCGGGGCGTGCGCCCGCGCATTTGGTGCGCTGCGGCGGCGACCGGCGAAGAGCCGTTGACGCTCGCCATGTTGCTCGCCGAGCGCGGCATGCTCGATCGCGTCGACATCGTCGCGAGCGACATCAGCGCGCGCGCTCTTTCGCGCGCCAAAGAGGGTACGTACGGCCCGCGTTCGTTTCGCGGCCACGAAGCGTCGCTGCGCGAGCGCTGGTTCCAACCGAACGGCGAGCAATCGCTCGTTCGCCCGGATCTCCCGGCGGCCATCGACTGGAGGCGCGTGAACTTGGTCGACGAGGGCGCCGTAGCGGCCCTCGGAAAGTTCGACGTCATCGTCTGTCGCAACGTGCTCATCTACTTCAGCGACGACACCGTGCGCCGCGTCGCGTCGTCGCTCGCGAGCGCGCTGCGCGACGACGGTCACCTCCTCGTCGGCGCCTCCGAGTCGCTCTTGCGCTTCGGTACGCTGCTCACCTGCGAGGAACGCAATGGCTCGTTCTTCTATCGAAAGGCGGCTTGACGTGACCGAACGCCGCGTGCGCATCGTCGTCGTCGACGATTCGGCCGTCGCGCGCAAGTTCTTGCGCGACATCCTGGCCGCGCGCGACGATTTCGAAGTCGTCGCGATCGCGCGAGACGGTCTCGACGCGCTCGAGCGCATCGCCGAGCTCGAGCCCGACGTGGTGACGCTCGATCTCGTCATGCCGAATCTCGACGGCGTGGGCGTGCTCGAAGCGCTCAAGGAGCGTCCGAACCGCCCCGAGGTCGTCGTGGTCAGCATGGCGGGCGACGACAGCGAGCTCGGCGTCGCCGCCCTCGCGGCGGGGGCGTTCGAAGTGGTGAAGAAGCCGACGGCGCTGCCGACGCAGCGCTTCTTCGAGCTCGCGGGCGAGCTTTGCGACAAAGTACGCGCCGCCGCTCGCCGGCGCGAGCGCACCACCGTAGAGCCTCTGGAAGAGCTGCCGCCGGCGCGGCCCGCCGTCATGGGGGCGCCCACCGTGCGCCTCGTCGTCGTCGGAGCGTCTACGGGTGGTCCGCAGGCGCTGACGCAGCTCTTCCGCGCGCTGCCGGCGGATTTTCCGGTCCCCATCGCGGTCGTCCTGCACATGCCCGAGGGGTACACCGAAGCCTTCGCTCGCCGTCTCGACGCCGACTGCGCGCTCCGAGTGCGCGAAGCGAGCGCGGGTCTGTCGCTCGAGGCGGGCACCGTCATGGTCGCGCGGGCGGGAATGCACCTGTCGCTCGCGTCGCTGTCCGAAAGAGCGTTCGTCGCCGCGCTCGGCGTCGTGCCTCTGGACACGCCGCACCGTCCGTCGGTGGACGTGCTGTTCGAGTCCGCGGCGCGCGTGGTCGGCGCGGGCGTTCTCGGCGTCGTGCTCACGGGAATGGGCAGCGACGGGCTCGCCGGCGCGCGCGCCATCCGCGCGGCCGGGGGCCAAGTCCTCACCGAATCCGAGCGCTCGTGCGTGGTCTACGGCATGCCGCGCTCCGTCTTCGAGGCGGGTCTCTCGTCGGGGGAAGCCTCCATCGAGCGCATGGCGACGCTCATCCAGAGGAGCCTATGACGACGACTCTTCCTCCGCGTGGCGTCGGCGATCGACCGCTCGTGTGGATCCTCGACGACAGCCCGATGGAAGCGGCGATGGCGCGGCGCGCGCTCGCGCACGCCTGCGACGTCGAGGTCTTCTCGGACGGCTCGCACTTGATCGAGCGCGTGGCGACGGGAACGCAGCCGGACGTGATCGTGCTCGACCTCTTGCTGCCCGGCATCTCGGGCATCGAGGTATGTCGATTCCTGCGGTCCCGGTACGACGAGTCGGCGCTGCCCATCCTCATGCTCACGGTGTACGGGCACAAGAGCGACCTCGTCGAAGGACTCGCCGCCGGCGCGAACGACTACGTGACGAAGCCCTACGACGCTCCGGAGCTCCTCGCTCGCGTCTCCACGCTCGCGCGCGTGAAGCTCGCCTTCAGCGCCGCCAAGCAAATCGAGGCGCAGCGCGAAGAACTCTTGCGCCGCGAGCAGTCCGCGCGGGAGGAGATCGCGTCGGCGCTCACGAGCGAGCGAGCCGCGCGCATGCAGGCCGAGGCGGCAAATCAGGCCAAGGACGGCTTTCTCGCCATGGTGTCGCACGAGCTTCGCACGCCGCTCAACGCCATCCTCGGCTGGACGCGCCTCCTCCGCGGCGGTTCGCTCACCGACGAAAAGCAGGCCCGCGCCCTCGAAACGATCGAACGCAACGCCGTCGCGCAGACCCAGCTCATCGAGGATCTCCTCGACATGTCGCGCATCGTCGGCGGCAAGCTCCTCCTCCAGCAGGAAGCCGTCGAGCTCACGAACGTCGTCAACCTTTCGCTCGACGCCGTGAGACCCGCCGCGGACGCGAAGCGCATTCAGCTCACGGCACGTCTGGATTCGAAGGACGCGCGCGTGGCCGGCGACGCCGTCCGTCTCCAGCAGGTCGTTTGGAACCTGCTGACGAACGCCATCAAGTTCACGCCGGACGGGGGCTCGATCACCGTCTCGCTCGCGGTCGAGCGCGATACGGCCGAGATCGCCGTGATGGACGACGGTCGCGGCATCGACCCCGCCTACGTGAAGCACGTCTTCGAGCGTTTCAGCCAGGGCGCCGACACCGTGCGTCGTTCGCGCAGCGGGCTCGGTCTCGGTCTCGCGATCGTCAAGCACATCAGCGAGCTTCACGGCGGTTCCGTGTCGGCCGAGAGCACGGGGCTCGGTCAAGGGTCCACGTTTCGCGTGCGCTTGCCGCGCATGCGCTCGGAAGAGCGCGCCCCCGCGACGCACGGGAACGCTCCGTTCCGGGGAGCCTCGGCCTCGCAGCAGCGGCTCGACGGCGTCCGGGTGCTGCTCGTCGACGATGACGCGGACGCGCTCGAGCTCCTTTCGCTCGTCTTCGGCCGGGACGGAGCGGAAGTGCTCCGGGCAAGGTCCGCGGCCGAGGCCTACGAGCTCCTTCGGGAGCGGCGGCCGGACGTCATCGTTTCCGACATCGGCATGCCGGGTGAGGACGGACACGACCTCTTGCGGCGCGTGCGGGCTCTCGCCCCCGATTCCGGCGGCCAGACCCCGGCCATTGCGCTCACCGCGTTCGCCCAGCCTCGCGACGAGAACCTCGCGCTCGCCGCAGGGTTCAACGCGTACTTCTCCAAGCCCGCCGATCCCGCCGAGATCGTCGCGTCCGTTGCGAGCCTGGCCGCGCGCTGAAGCGACTCCGTTACGCGCCGATCGACATTTTCGGCGCACGCCGCAAAGCGCGCTACGCACCGCCCGACACGGATGCGGCGCGGGGTGGTACGTTTCCGCGCGCCGTGAAAACTCGTTCGCGGTCTCGCTCGCGCCGGTGGCTCGCCGCGGTCGCATTTTGTGCCGCCGTCAAGACGTTGACGCCCGCGTTGCGCGCGGACGCGCTCGATCACGGCTTCGTCGAACCGTGCACGCTCGCGAACGTGCAGGAATCCGAGCTCGAGTGCGAAGTGTGCGCCTCGGCCGTGGGCTCGCGTGAGTGCGCGGAGCGCCTCGCGCCGCGCGGCTTCACCAAAGCGTGTCGCACGCACGGCACTCGCGCCGGCTGGGACGAAATCTGGTGCGCACGGCGCCGGACGCCGGCTTCGCCGGGTCCTTCGCAGTCCCATTCCGATGCCGCTTTACTCGTCGGCGGAGCGGTCGCGACGCTCGGCGCGATGGTGCTCGTGATCCGAATGCTCTCGGGCAGCCCTCCAAAGGGGTAGGGAGAGGTGGGCTGAAAGCGCTCCGGGTGGCGCCGAATGGAGCGCGCAGCCGGTGGCTCAGGACGCGAGCACGTCGCTCGAAAACCCGCTGACCCGGTGGAAGGCGAGCTGGTTGTCGAGGGCGCGCGTGAACGGGGGGCGCGTGGCGTGGACGGTGACGATGCCGCGGAGCGCGACGTTCGCGACGGCGACGCCCAGAGCGACGACGCGCGACGGGACGAAGATGTGGAAGCCTTCGAAGCACTCCAGGCGCTCCCGGAAGTGCTCGGTGCAACGGATGCGGAGCGGCGAGTCGTAACCGGGCATGCGCTCGAGATCGATGAAGACGTGGACGCGCGCTCCGCCGGCGGCGGCGCGGTCGAACTCGGCGTTGATGGGCGTCGCGAAATCGCCGAGACCGTGGCCGACGACGTGGAGCACGAGCAGCGTCGGCGCCGGTGACCACACACCGAGAAGACTCCCCGAAGCGCGGTAGCCGCGCCCGCCTTGAGCGAGCCGAATACTCTCCACGGTAGGAACCTACCACGCGTCGCCGCCGTCACGCGTCGCCGCCGTCAAAAAAACCGGGGCTCCTCGCCGCGGCACGTCATCCGGCGTTCGCTCCCACGCGACCGGTGACGCTCGCGCTCGCCTGGATGCTCACGTTGATGCGCATCGACGCCTGCACGCTCGCGTTGCTCCCTGCCGCGATGCAAGCGAGGCCTTCCGCGCCGGCCTCGCCGACGACGCGCGGGAGCTGTGCTCCCACGTCGACCACGGTTTTCACGCTGCCGGCGATGCGCTTGCCGAGCGCGATTTCTGCGTGGAGGAGCAACGGCAGATTCGCGCGTAGCGTCGCGGCGAGGCGCAACGCCATGTCGACGTTCTCCGTCCCCTGCACCTCGACCCGCCCGGGCTGGCACGTCGCGCTGAGCTCGGCGTGGGCGCTACAGCTCGCGTTGCAGTCGGCGTCGGCGCTCGGCGGGCGCACCATGCCTTCGCATTTCGGGGCTTCCCACTGCCCCTGGCAGGAAGCGTGGCACGTCGCGCTGCAGGTGCCGGTGCACGTCCCCTGACATTGTCCCGCGCAGTTGCCCTGCGCGTCGCGCGCCGAGCACGTGCCCTGGCACTGCCCGTTACACGTGCCGTCGCAGCGCCCGCGGCATTGCCCGCGGCAGTAGCCGGAGAGCCGCGCCGGCTCGCATTGCGCGACAATCGCTCCGGGATCGAGCTCGACGTCGCACGCCGCGTCGCACCGAGCTTTGGCGCTCGCGTTCGCTTGGCAGGCGGGCGGCGTCGCCTGGACCCGCACCTCGACGCCCTGCCGCAAAATGCCGTCGATCTGGGCGGACACGGCGCCGCACGCCGCCTGCGCCGCGGCTCCGGGGTCGTTCGAGCGCGGCGCCATCTGCGCGTCGCTGACGCCGAGGTCGCGACCCATGGCCCGGCACGCCTGCGTCGCTTGCGCTTCCATCTGCACGCTCACGTTGCTCACGTCGCGCGCGGCGATGAGAAACGTGCGGATCTTCGCGTTGGCACGCGCGTTCGCGGAGATGCGAGCGTTCGCGAGATCCGTCTGCCCTCCGAAGTGAGGGCACGCGGCGTTCGCAAAGCTGCCGAAATGGGCGTCCTGGCAACCGGCGGTCCCACCGGCCAGGGCCGCGAGCCCGACGCCTGCCGCAGTCGCCCGTCGTACGAAAGCTCTCATGGTCCGAGCCTACCGGCTCGGCAGCACGCGGGGGTGTGGCAACAATGCGCAATGGGGTCGGCAAGCGGCGGGGAATCGTCTAGCGTACGCGCGACCGGCATGGCCAGAAGGAGCTCTCGACGAGCGCTTTGGATCAACGTCGCGGGGGTGGCAGCGGCGCTCATCGTGGCCGTGTTCGGCTTGTCGGGACGCTTCGACGGGGACGTTCCGGACGCCTGGGCTCAGCCCCGTTCGCGGCCCGGGGTCTCGCTCGACGCCGCACCGCTCGAGGCGGACGCGGGCAGCGACGCCGCGCCGGCCGTCACGGAAGCAGGCGCCGAAGGAACCCGACTCGACGAACCGAGCGGGGCGTCCCCCCCGGATCCCATCGACGTTGCCGTCGCTCCTGACGGCGGCGTTCCTTACCACCCGAGCGGCACTCCCTATCGCTCCCCGTTCGCCAGGCCCTCGAGCGAGCGAGCCGTACGCGTCAAGGTCGGGATGCTGCTCAACAGCGTCGACGACTACGACGTGAAAACGGGGACGTTCCTCGCCGATTTCTTCCTGAGCTTCACGAGCGAGAAGCCGATGCCGAAGCTCAGCCCGCAGTTCCCGAACGGTCGCGTGGAAAACGTCGCCGTCATCGCGG
>DASUTR010000367.1:0-24069 GCA_036374535.1 Polyangiaceae bacterium | reverse complement strand
GGCGCGCCGAGTTTCGCGGCGCGCGCGCGAGGTATACGAGTTTTTACTGCGCGTGCGTGCGCGAGAACTCAGCTGACGAAAGCGGCTCACGCTTCCGCACGTCGGGCACACCGCGAATACGACGCGCGCGGAGCCTCGTCGAAACGGAGCCGCCCCGCGCGCCGCCACCCCGTGCGACCGAGCCACGTGTGGGGCGGCGAAACGTCGATCCATCGTTTCATGGACCCGTGATACGGCGGTCCGGCGCGTGGTAGCTCGCCCATGGCCGCGCTCGCAGGCCAGTGAACGGCGGACGAGAACGCGTCGATCCCCGGCGGCATGCGTGCCGGGGCATGTTTCCGAAAGTTCGCGAGCACGTACACGAGCGCGTTTCGCACCTGTCGCGGGGACGTGAGCGCTCGCCCGTGCCAGCGATCTGCCCAGAGACGCCCGCGGCGAAGAACGAGCCGATCGACCGAGCGCGCGATGCGGATGGCAATGCTGCGAACGCCGGCGGACAAGGCGCGCTGGTCGCTCGCCTCGACGAGGAGGTGCACGTGGTCGTGCTGGACGGAGAAATGCAGGATTCGAAACGTCTGCGGTGAGCGTCGCGTCGCTCCGGCGATGGCGAGCGAAACCGTCGGAAATACGTGCTGACTGCGCAGCGGGCGAAAATGCGAGCTCAGCGTCACGTGAACCGGATGCGCCGGAGCGTGCCGTGGACGAGCGCGATGCGGCACGTTCGGACGCGGTCCGACGCGCTTTCGGCCGGCTCCGAGGCGCTTACCGCCCCGTGGGTTCGGGAAGGCGAGCGGTTGCTGCTTCCAACGGTGTGTTCTTGAACGGCGGACCACGGTAGTAGGGGTGAGTGGAACCGGGTAGGACGACTGAAAGGGCGATAGTGCGTTTAGGGCGCGCGTAAAGAGGGGATTGAACGATTCGAGGGGGTCAAAATCCGAAGACATCCGTGACAGTGGCGCGCATGGCCCGAGAGGAAACGGATTGAGTGGAGGAGCGAGTGAAGTTCGTGTGGAATGGGGAGAAGCCCTGGGCCCGAAGGTGACGGACACCTCAACTTCGCGGAACTCTGCCGCGAGTTCGGAATCAGTCGGCAAGTCGGCTCCGTCTGGCTGAAACGCTACCGGGCTTGTCTCCTGCATCGCTGGCGGCAGCTGCAATTGCCAGCACAGAGCACCGATCGGGGAGAAACTGTAGGTTGAGCGGGAGCTGTCCGTTGGGCGGGAGTTGTAGGTCGAGCAGGGCGAGCCTCACGACGGGTTGGTGGCGGGTGTTAGGATGCGCCCGTCATGAACATCCTCTTCATCGGCGGTACGGGAATCATCAGCTCGGGGTGCGCGAAGCGGTTGGTCCAGCGCTCGGACGTGAAGCTTTCGTTCTTGCTGCGCGGGCAGTCGACGCGCGCGGTGCCGGACGGCGTCGAGGTGATTCGGGGCGACGTGCGCGATCCGGCTTCCTTGCGTGCGGCGCTCGGCGACCGGAAGTTCGATTCGGTCGTGAATTGGGTGGCGTTCACGACGGCGCACGTTCAAGCCGATATCGACTATTTCCAGGGTCGTACGGGACAGTACGTGTTCATCAGCTCCGCGTCCGCGTACCAGACGCCGCCGGCGCGCCTGCCCGTCACCGAGTCGACGCCGCTCAAGAATCCCTTCTGGCAGTACTCGCGCGACAAGATCGCGTGTGAGGAGCTCCTGGTTCGCGCCTACCGCGACGCGAACTTTCCGGTGACCATCGTGCGGCCGTCACACACTTACGACTGCCGGTCGCTACCCATGGAGGGGGACTGGACGGCGATCGAGCGCATGCGGCGCGGAAAACCGGTCGTCGTTCACGGGGACGGCACGTCGCTCTGGGTGCTCACGCACCACGACGATTTCGCGAAGGGCTTCAACGGCCTTCTCGGCAATCCCCACACGCTCGGGGAGGCGTTCCACATCACGAGCGACGAGCTCCTGAGTTGGAACCAGATCCACGAGCTACTCGCGGCCGCGGCCGGAACGGAAGCGAAGCTCGTGCACGTGCCGAGCGACGTGATCAATCGCTTCGATCCGCGTTGGGGCGCAGGCCTCCTCGGCGACAAGGCACACAGCATGATCTTCGACAATTCGAAGATCAAGACCGTGGTGCCGGAGTTCTCGTGCACGATTCCCTACGCGCAGGGAGCGCGGGAAGTCATCGCCTGGTACGACGCCGATCCGGCGCGCCGAGTGATCGACGCGGAGTTCGACGCGCTCACGGATCGCATCATCGCCGCGCAAGCGCGGGCGCTCGGCTAGGTGCGCTTAGACAAGACCCGTTCGCGTGAGGCGTGTAGAGACGCGGTCCGTTCGCGCGCGCCGCTTGACAAAGGTGTTCGTGCGCGTTAAACGTACGCCGAACGGTCGGAGGAGTGAGGCCCGGGACCTGCCGGTAGAGCTTTCTCGAGGGTGAAAAGCCCGCGGAAAGCCAGCCGCGTCCCAGGGCGAGCTCCGAAAACCGGAAAGCCGATGTGGCTCGCGTGCCGGATTTTCCGGACGAACCCGCGGCGGAAAACTTCGCGGTCGCGCCTCGAACCCGTTCATCGACGGACGGCGTGACCCGTAACTCGGGGCATCTGCCCCACCATCAGGATAGTCAGTGCGATTCATTTTCATTGGGGACGTTCACGGCTGCATCGACGAGTTCCGAGAGCTCGTTCGCAAGGCCTGCGTCCGCTCCGGCGATCGAGTGATCTGCCTCGGAGATTTCATGGACAAGGGCCCGGATCCCGTGGCCTGCGTTCGCTTCGCCCGCGAAAACGGGTTTTCTTCCATTCTCGGAAACCACGAACAGAAGCACCTCAAGTGGCGGCGGAACGAGGCCAGCCTGCCCGAGGAGTCACGAGCGCAGAACGCGGCGCTCGATGACGACGATATCGCGTGGCTCGAAGGCCTGCCCGTCTTGCTCGAACCCGTTCCGGGTTTCGTCGCCGTGCACGGCGGTCTCTTTCCGGGCATTCCGCTCGCGAAGCAACCGACGGAAGCCATCCTTCGGGCGCGCTACGTGAACGATGCGGGAGAACACGTTGCGCTCGATTGGGAGAGCCCGACGCCGATTCCGCCGGGTGCGCGCCACTGGTCGTCCGTCTACGACGGCACACACGACGTGGTCTACGGCCACGAGCCGCATAGTCTCTCGACCGTGCGCCAGAGCCGGAGCCCGAGCGGAGCCGTGTGTTACGGAATCGACACGGGTTGTGTTCACGGCGGTCACCTGACCGCGCTCATCTTGGATGGGCAATGCGTGAGCTTCGTCCAGGCACGAGCGCGGCGCGTCTACAAGAACCCCCTATTGCCGATCCCGTCATGAGCCAGGCAAACGCAGAGCGGATGGAGAGGTCGCCGTGCTCGGCCACGAACCACCGGAACGTCGACAGCGCGATCCACGAGCGACCGGCGCACGAACGAACGCTCGCCACGGAGAGCGCTTGGTCGCTCTTGCGCGAAACGTTCGAATGTCGCGATTTCGACGACTCACTCGTGTTCGCCGAGTGACTTTGGAGCGCCGACTTCGGCGTTGTACGTCGCGACGACGCGCGAGATTTTTCCCGCGGCGTCGATCTCCATGAACTCGCCGGTCATCGAGCCTCGCTGGTTCGCGTAGTAGAGAACGACGCTCGAGATACCCCACATCACGTCTTTCAGGTCGAAGCGGAGCTCGGGGTGCGCCGCGAGCGCCTTCCCGAAGTACGCGCGGAGTGCGGCTTTGCCGCGGACGGTCGCGTCACCGAGACGCTCGAGCGCGACGGGTGAGACGAGCACGCAGTCGTCCGCATAGTGCTCGAGGATGCGCTCGAGGTCGTGGGAGTTCCACGCGTCGACGGTCGCGTGAGCGATCTCGTAGGCCCGGGTTCTGTCGAGCGGCTTCATTCGGTCGGGGTCTTGTCGACCTTGGGGACGGCCGTCGCGAAGCGTTCCGCGAAATATTCGGCGTTCTTCGCTTTCGAGAGATCGAGCTCGAAGTCGGGGATTTCGGTCGAGGCGAGCTTGTCGAGGAGCTCGCGAGCTTCGCGTTTGGCGAGTCCGACCTTTTCGAGGCCGGAGGCGTCGAGCTTCGCGCCCGGCTTCGCGACGATGCCGTCGCCTTCCACGGCCACGAGCGCGCGGAGCGCGTCGAGCTCGCCGCGCGACACGCGCGCGCCGCATACGTCGTAGTCGATCCAAGCTTCGTAGCTCATCGGAGCCAGACGCTTCAGGACGCCGGCCATGACGCGCCCGTACTCTTGGATCTCCCACTGCGCGTGCTTGTCGACGCGCAGGCGCAAGAAGTGGAGCAAGTTGTGCAGATCGATCTTCCAATACCACTGCGTGTACGTCGAGAGCGGCAGATCGATGCGCGCGAGCTCGCGTGCGACGGCTTCCCCCGTCATCCACTCGTACGCCGACTGGCTCTCTTCGCGGATGCTTTCCCAGCGCCGCAGCGCTTCCTGGTACGTGGCTTCCGGAACGGGCGTTCCGCTGCGCCCCTGGTTGTTCGTCTTGCTCTGCGTCTGCAGCTGCTCTTTGCTCGGCGTGTAGAAGAGCATCGGCATCAAGGAGTACCTTCCCGAATACTCGTTCACGTTCGCCGCCCGATGTCGGATCCACTGTCTTGCGATGAACATGGGCATGCAGCAGTGAAACTTGAGCTCGACCATTTCGCTCGGCGTCGTGTGCAGGTGCCGCCGCAGGTAGCGCAAAAGGCCGCGCGTCTGGCTGGTTTTTCGCGTGCCGTAGCCGTAGCTCACGCGGGCCGCCCGTTCGATGCACTCGTCGGTGCCCATGTAGTCGACGAGCGACACGAAGCCGTGATCGAGCACGGGAAAGTACAGGCCGAGGAGCTCCTCGGCGCCGGGGGACGTGGGGCGCTTGGTCACGCGAGCTTCTCCGGGCGAAACATGGCGCGAGCGTAATTGTTCCGCGCGGGAGGATCCAGTGCAGGTAGTATTCGGCGTCGCCATGAGCTCGACCGTGACGCGTGTGCTCGTGGGGGTCTTTGCGGCCCTCGTGGCGCTCGCTTGCGGCGGTTCGAACGAAGCGGTGAAGGCGGCCGAGTCCGCGTCCTCGGCGAAGGAGAAGCCGATCGCCCTCGTGCCTCCGCCCGACCCGGACTACGCGCAGCTCGAGAGCGCGATGGCAGCGATGGATCGCGGCGACTATCCGCGCGCGATTCGCGGACTCGAGGAGCTTCGCGCGCGCCATCCGGAAAACGGCGTGGTGTTGCACGAGCTCGCGCTCACGTATCGCCTCGCGAAGAAGCCGGGCGACGCCGTGAAGGTTCTGATGCCCTTTCGCCGTCGCCTGCCCCCCGAGCCGCTTGCGGGTCTCGGCAGCGCGCTCGACGAGCTCGGCAGGAACGCCGAGGCGATCGATGTCCTTTCCGAAGGCCTCCGGCGTTATCCGAGATCCGGCCTGCTCCACGCCGAACTCGGCACCGCGCTCTACCTGAGGGGCAAGGTGAACGAGGCGGTCGAACTCTACAAGACGGGAATCGACGTCGACCCCGAGACGCCGGCCAATTACTTTCGACTCTCCCTCGTGCTCGCGCGCTCCGAGTACCGCGGGCTCACGCTCGTGTTCGGAGAGACATTTCGATTGCTCGAACCGACGAGCGAGAGGAGCCACGAGCTCGCGCGCATCATGGCGGCAATTTGCCGCGATTCGGTCAAGCGCAAGACGGCAAGCGACGGCAGCATCGAGGCGACGGTCACACTGGCGCCCACCGTCGAGTTCGAGAATCAGGAGCAGGTCGCCGATCTTCCGCTCGTCAACGTGTTCGAGCTCGCCTTCGGGCCACCGCTCGTTCGAGCGCACCGTGACGGCCTGACGCTCGCTACGCTCCACGCGGCGCGGGTCGAGTTCGTGGCGTTGATGAATCGGCCGAATAGCCCCTTCGACTGGAACTCCGTGCCGATCTTCCGCTTCATGCGCGAAGCGAGCGCGAACGGCATGCTCGAGACCTACGACTACTGGCTTTACGGTCCGGCGTTCCCGGAGGAGTTCGAAGCGTGGGCAGCCGCGAACCCATCGAACGCCGAGGCGCTCGGCCGTTACCTCGGTGAACACCCGCTGTTCGGCGAGCCGTAGGAGCGAGGAGGAGCTTTTCTAGAAGGTGACGCCGCGCGGCTCGAGGGCGAGACCGCCGGGAAGCTCTAGGGTTCGCTTCGCGACGCGCGCGCGACTCTCGTCGTTCTCGGCATCGACGAGCAGCATGACGACGCCTACCGACGCGACGAGGAAGCCGGCGCCGCCGACGACGGCACCGCTGATGATCAGATCTTCGCCGTCACGGTGCTGCTCCTCTTCGCTGAGCCCAACGAGGGCGAGCATACCGCCGACGCTCGCGAAGACACCGCCGACGATCGTGAGCGCCATTGGAAAGGCGATGGACGAGCTCTCCATCTCCGCCTCGACGGAGAGCTCGGCGCGATCGTCGGGGAGCCGGAAGACGCGCGAGTCGTGAAAGCCGTAGCCGCCGACTCGGTACGAGCCGCTCGCGCTGACGCTTCGGGCGCACGGCGCTTCGCACACGACGTACCAGGCGACGGGCTTGCCATCGGCGGTGGTGTCCGACTCGAGTAGCGCGCCCGGCTCGTCGGCTTCGAAGCGCACGGTGGCTCTTTTTCGGGTCTCAGGGGGGACCGCGCCGGGGGGAGTCGCCGGCGCGCCGGGCGCTCGGGGAGGCGGAGCGGGGGGCGAAGCGGTTGCCGGGAATGCCGCGGTCGCGCTGGGAGCCGCCACGGGCGCCGGGGGCGCTGCGGTCGGCGCAGTCGGGGCGGTTTGCGCCGCGGCGTGCGAGGTCCAGGCAACGACCAGCGCGGCGACCCGTGCCGGTGCTCGAAAGTGGATTCCGCCGCTCATCGGCGGGAGCCTACAAGTTCGCAGCCGGCGGAGTAAAGTGCGGCGCCCACCGTGATCAACCCTCGTGTCGCCGTCGTCGTGTTTGCCGCTGCGACGGGCGCCTGCGGCGTGAGCCCCGTGGCTCCTGCGCGGCCGACGGCGGCGGACGCGACGCTCGCGGGACCCGCGCGGGGCGCTTCTAGTTCGGCGGAGGTCGGTCCCGCGCGCCTCTTTCCACCGGCGAATCGTTCCGACGTGACCGGCGAGGAGATCGATCCCGACGGGAGCCGCCGCTACGTCGCGCAGGGCCTGCGCATCGTCGAGCGTCCGGACGGCTCGCTCGAAGCCGCCGAAACCTGGCTACCGGTCGCACGCAATCTCCGCACCGTGCCGCTGCCGCAGCGTCTCGGCGGCGGGTTCCTCTTCGTGGCCGCGACGGGCGGCTCGACGCTGCTCTATACGGCAGCGTCGTGGACGGGCGCGCTCAAGCCTGTCGTGCGTCTCGACGGCGACGTCGAGCAGGTGGTGCCCGGCTTCGACCGCTTGTACGTCCTGCTCGGAAGGGGTTCGCAGTGGATCGCGCTCGATCCGGCGAGCGGTCAGGGTCTCGATCTCGGCAGTCTGCCGCGGTCGGCGGGCTACGGGCCGATGGCGTTCGCCGACGAATGGTTCGGCGTCGTGGTCACCGCCTTTCGCGGAGCGCTCGCCACCTTCGACGCCGGCGCGACTTGGCATCCGCTCGGGCCGTCGGTCACGTCGGCCGCGCCGCTCGACGGCAACGTGCTCCTGAGCGCGTCGGGCAAACGCTTCGTGCTCGATTCGGCTGGCGTGCTCCTGCCGCTCGGGGCGGAGGAGACGTCACCGGGCGCTTCGCCGCGCGCACCTACGGGCCCGTTCGTGAAGGCGGCGCCCGGAGGCTCGAAGCTTCGCCCGCTCGGCGTGCGACCGCTCGAAACGGCCGTGCTCCACGGTTTCCCCAACGGCGACGGGACCGCGCTCGTGGCGTCTGGGGGCCTGCTCGCTCGCGTGCGGCTCGCCGACGGCGCGATTCTCGCGCGCACGCCCGACGCGTACTCCGGCGTGAGCCCGTGCGAAGCCGTGCCGTTCGGTTCGGGCGCTGGTTTCGTGTGCGGCGAGCATGGCGGCGGGACCTCGCTCTACGCGTTCGAAGCGCCGCTCTCGCTCGCAGTCGTCGCTCGATTCGCGGGGGCGCGCCGGGTGGCGGCGAGCGGCACCGGGGCGCTCGTAGTGAGCGACGGCTGCGCGACGGAGCGCGCGAACCCCTCCGTGTACTGTATCTTTCCCCGCTCGGGGGCGCCGTTCGAGATCCCCGTGGTCGAGCCGGGCATCGAACGCGTCGTGGCTCTCGCGAGCGGCGGTGCGCTTCGCCTCTCTCCGCCGCGGGTCGGCCAACCCGGGACGCTCACCGTCATCGCGCCTTCCGCCGACGAGCGGCGAGTGACGCTCGAGCTCCCGAAGCTCGCCGACAAAGTGGCGCTCGGCATTGCCCGCGATGGGCTCTGGCTCGATTCGTTCGAGGAGGGACCGGGCGGTGAGCTCCGCGGCTGGGCGGTCGGCGGCGGCGCGTTCGCCGGCGTTCGCGTGAAGCGCGACGGTAAGGTGAGCCTCGGAACGCCGCAGCAGTACCTCGATCGCGCGCTGCTTTCGGGCCGGCACGCCCTCGTGGTGACGCGCGCCGGAGCCGCCATCGAGAGCACCGACGGCGGCTTCGATTGGAGCGACGCCGAACTCCCGAGCGAACCCGATTGGAAACCCCAGCGCACGGCCGGCGCAACGCACGGCTGCACGAAGCTCGGCTGCGCGTTTTCCGGCTGGCTGCGCGTGGGCTGGGGCATGGGCCCGCGCGGCAGGCTCTCGGTGGCGGCCCCGCCGGAGAGCACGCGCATTCGCCAGCCCACGGGGAATCGTTGGTCGCTCGATTGCTTGCCGACCGGCGAAACGAGCCGTCCTGCGCTCGCCCTACCGGACGAATCGGGCGAACGCGAACCGGCGAAGCCGAGCCCGCTCGCCGAGCTTTCGCCCCCCGCGCGTCCCGCGTCCGATCGCGCGTTCGACGCAGGCTCCGAGCCCGAGCCGCGCGCCTTTCGTGCCTACGCGTGGGGACCGCCCCTCGAAGCGTGGCCGAAGCACGCGCGCTTCCTGCTGCGGGCGGTGGATCCCCACGCCGTTCAGGGGGCGGTTTGGTCGACCGCGCCGACTCCCGCACCGTGGCCGAGTCCGGAGAGCACGGCCGACTCGTTCGGGCAGTCGGCGAACGGCCCGCCGGCGTCGCTCCGCATGGTGTTCGATCCGCGCGCGCACGCGGGTCTGTTCGTCGTCAACGTCCGGGGAACGGGCGAGCTCTATCTCGTCGAGGAAGGCAAAGACATCGTCAAGCTGAAGACGAGCGGGGCGATCGGTGTCGTGTCGAGTTTCGCTCGCGCGGGACGAAGCTCTTACGTCGGGACGTTGGGCGAGGGACAAACGCTGCGCCTCTTCCGCGCCGAGGCTTCGACGCTGGTTCCCATCGGTGAGTACGCCGATGTCGTGCCCCGCGCCGATTTGCCCCGCCTTTCGCCGTCGTCGCGAGGCGACGGACTTGCCCTCTGGGTGAGAGCGGGGAACTTTTTCTTGTATCCGCTCGATCCGAGAACCGGCGAGCTCGATGCGCCCATCGAGATCCCGGCCGACGCTCTCGGAGCGATGCCGCGCGCCTGTAGCCCCGACGAAGACGGCTACGTCGTCGCGGACGCTCTGTCGCTCGCGCCGCGCATCGACCTCTATGGCACGCGGTTTCAGGTGGGAAACGGTATCGAAGTGAGACTGGTCGCCTCCGCTTCCGGCGTGTGTGTCGATGGCATCGCCGCTCCCATCGGCGGCGCCAGCGTAGGTTCACGTCCGCCTCCTGAACGGATGCCATCCGCGGGAGGTCGCGCGGGTGTGCCCCTCGTCGTGACCGATCCCCGCCCCGGGGGCTCCCGCCGCGCTTTTCGCTGCTGGGATTAGCCACGGCGCGGCAAATCCAAACACGTCATAAAATGCTGCTCCGATCGCGGCTCTGCCTACGTCGTTTTGTTGATATTCATTCGGAGCGTTAGTTCTCGCATACGGACGGCGAAGGATCCGATTGCGTCGGCGCGCGACCGCTGCTAACTAAGTAAGTGTCCGCGTGGAGCGAGGCTGTTCCCCCCCCGGCCCCTCCGCGCGGACGCTTTATTGTGCCTACCGCAGCACTGCGGGGGCAGGGGCGGTGGTCGTCATTTCGGTTTCGTGAGGCGCTCGGCCGCTTCCCGGCCGAGTTCGCGCGAGCGTTCGGTCGCGCTTTCGACCGCGGCGACGAGCGCTTCGACGAGCCCCCTCGACTCGAGCGCGCGTAGGCCGGCGAGCGTCGTTCCGTTCGGGCTCGTCACCATGGCGCGCAGGCGCGCGGGATCGTCGCCCGTTTCGACGAGGAGCTTGGCGGAGCCGTAGACGACTTCGGTCGCGAGCGAAAGCGCGATCGCCCGGTCGAGCCCCGCCTTCACCCCGCCTTCTGTGAGCGCTTCGATGACGAGCATCACGTAGGCGGGGCCGCTCCCGGAGAGTCCCGTCACGGCGTCGAGCATGGGCTCGTCCACGCGGACCACGCGCCCGACCGCTTCGAAGAGCGCCGTCGCGGCAGCGAGGTCGGCGTCGGTCGCGCCGCTCGATGCGGCGAGTCCGGTCGCGCCGGCGAGCACGAGGGCGGGGGTGTTCGGCATCGCGCGCACGAAGCGTCGGGCGCGCGGAAACAGCGCTTCGAGCGCGCGCAGCGGCACCCCGGCAGCGACGGACACGACGAGCGTTTCCGGAGAGAGGGCGTCGGCGAACGTCGCCGCGACCTCTCCTAGGACCTGCGGCTTCACGGCAAGAACGATCAGATCGGAACGCCGCGCGACCTCGGCGTTGTCGTCCGTCGTGACGATGCCGTGCGTTTCTGCGAGCGCGCGACGCTTCTCCTCGAGCACGTCGCTCGCGACGAGCTGCTCTTTTCCGACGCGACCCGAAACCAAGAGACCGCGCACGAGAGCGCCGGCCATGTTGCCGCCGCCGATCATGCCGATGCGTCGCGCTGCCAGGGGGGACGCGCTGGTACCGGTCGTCATAGCCAACCTTTCAAACGTTCGAGAAACGTGCGCCGCTGGGGTTGTACTTCCTCGCCGAGCTCGCGCCCGAGCTCTTCGAACAGAGCGCGAGCTTTGTCGCTCAGCTTTTCGGGTACCTCGACCTCGACCTCGACGAGCTGATCGCCGCGGCTCGAGCGCATGCGCTTCGGAAAGCCTCGACCGCGAATGCGCAGCGTGGTGCCCGGCTGCGTGGAAGGGGGCACGCGGAGTTTGACCTTGCCGTCGAGCGTCGGCACCTCGATCTCCCCTCCGAGCGCCGCTTGGGTGAGCGTGATCGGAACGCCGCAGACGACGTCGTCGCCCTCGCGGCGAAAAAAGGCGTGCGAAGCCACCGATACCAGGATCTCGAGATCGCCCGCGGCGCGATGCGGCTCGAGCTTGTTGCCCGCGCCGCTCACGATGCGGCTGGCACCGGATTCGATGCCGGCGGGGATGTCGACCCGGAGCGTGCGCGTGACCTTCGCGACACCCGCGCCGTCGCACTGCACGCACCGCGCACTCGGGATGGCTCCGGTCCCTCGGCAGCGCGAGCACGGCCTTTCGACGGCGATCGGAAAGAGCGCCTGCTGAAAGCGAACGCGGCCGCGACCTCCGCACGCCGAGCACGTCTCGACGCGCGCTCCGGGTGCGGCGCCTCGCCCCTGGCACCCCTCGCACGTATCCAGGCGTTCATAGTCGATCTCTTTCGTGCAGCCGTGCGCCGCTTCCTCGAAAGTGACCTCGAGCGTCTTCTTGATGGTGCCGCGATCGGCGTTCCGGAGGCCGAAAGCGCCCAGGATGTCACCGAAGATTTCGTCGATGCCGCCGAGATCGACGTAGTCGGCTCCGGCGCGACCGCCCGGCTGGAACGCCGCGGGGCCGAAGCGGTCGTAAGCGGCCCGCTTGTTCGGATCGCTCAGGATCTGGTGTGCGGCGTTGATTTCCTTGAAACGGTGGGGCGCCTCGGGATCGTCCGGGTTTTTGTCGGGGTGGTGCTCGAGCGCCAGCCGCCGGAAGGCGGCCTTGATCTGGGCGTCGGTCGCGTTGCGCTCGACGCCGAGGATCTCGTAGGGATCGCGCACGAGGGCTTGATAGCACGAGCTATGGACGGCGATAATCGAAGCACCCCCCCATGGGAGCCCAGTCCGACGACGATCGGAGACGCGCCGAACGCATGCCCATCGAACTCAGGGTCGAATACCGGCGGCTCAACACGTTCTTCGCCGACTACACGAAGAACATCTCGCGCGGCGGTTCGTTCATAGGAACGGAGAAGCCGCTGCCCGTCGGAACGGAGTTCGTGTTCGCGCTCGGCGTGCCGGGGCTCGCCGAGCCGATCCGTCTTCGCGGCAAGGTGATCTGGGTGACCTCCGTCGTCGAAGCCACGCGCGCGAATCCCGCGGGGATGGGCATCGAGTTTCAGTACGATGAGGGAGAGCGCCGCGAGAAAGAGTCGGCGATCGAGGCGCTCATGGCGAGCTCACTCGGCGAGCACCTCACGGCGAAGCTTCTCGGCAAAAAGGGACCGAACGATCCCTAGGTAGCAGGTCGCGCGTCGTGCGCGACGGGGCTACACTTGCCTCATGGTGTGGAGGAGCTTCGCGATTCGGACCCTGAGCGGAGTTGCCTGCGGCGCCTGGCTCGCGACGGCGTGTGGCGGGAAATCGGAGCAGCGGAGCTCCGACGACGACGATGACGGCGCCGGCGGCGCGAACGCATCCGGGGGCGTGAACGCATCCGGGGGCGCGAACGCATCCGGGGGCGCGAACGCGACCGGCGGCGCGAACGCGACCGGCGGCGGGTCCGGTTCGTGTGCCATCGGGGATCGCGTCTACCGTGACGGCGAATCGTGGACGCCGCCGGGCGACTGCAATACGTGCACGTGTTGGGAGGGCGCGGCCGCCTGCACGACCATCGACTGCATGCCCGACGCCGCGTGCGACTTGCTTTCAGCGGAGTACGCGGAAGCGCTCGCCGAAGCGAGACGCTGTGATCCCACGGCGACGGGACAGTGCGGAACGTTGATGCCGTCCGGACTTCGATGCGGCTGTCCGACGTTCGTGAGCGAAGCTTTCGGGGACGAGCTCGTTGCGAAGTGGAGCGAGCTCGGCTGTGGAATGAATATCGTTTGCGGCGCCTGTGGGCGCCCACCCATCGCGGGGGATTGCTACTCCGACGGCAAGTGCGTCGACGCTACCGAATGAGGCGAACGGCCTCGTTCGACGGGCGCGGGGCGTCGAGCTACCTTGCCCGCCATGAAATGGCTTCGTTCGTTCGCGCGCGCCGCTTCGTGTTTCGGCCTGTGCGCGTCGCTCGCCGTCGTTGCATGCGACGACGACGATTGTGACGGCGGCGATTGCGTGTGCGCCGAAGGCGCGTCGTGCGAGTTTGCGTGCGACGAGCCGCCCTGTCACGTGGTGTGCGAAGGCGACAACGACGAGTGCAAGGGCACGTGCGGCAACGGCGAGTGCACCTGCGGGGGCGGCAGCGATTGCCAATTTGCGTGCAAGGTGTCGCCCTGCCACGTCGACTGCAACGGCGATTCGTGCAGCGGCACGTGCGCGAACGGCGAGTGCGACTGCGCCCGCGGTGGAACGTGCGAATTTCGCTGCTCGAAGGCCCCCTGCCACGTCGAGTGCGCGGGCGACAACGACCATTGCTCCGGAACGTGTGCGAACGGCACGTGCCACTGCGGCGCCGGTAGCCACTGCGACTTCACGTGCGCCGATCACAACTGCCACGTCGAGTGCGAAGCCGGCTCGACCTGCACGCTCGCTTGCGCCGACGGCTCGCCGGGAACCCAGGGCTGCACCATCGACGCCTGCGGCGCCGGCGAATCGACGCTGTGCCCCGATGGCTCGATCGCGTGCGGCGTTCCCTGTTCCGGGTAGCGCCGGGGGCGGCGCCGCGGCCGACTATGGAATCTCGACGCTTGCCGGCAAGCGAAGTCCCGCTTCGGCTCCGGACTTTTGCGCGACGAGATCGCGCGCGATCCCGATCTCGACGAGGTTCACGGTTTCGCTCTTCGCGACGCGCGCGAGCTCGCCGTACGCGCTCTGGTCGCCCCGCGCGCGTCGGGACATGGCGACGTAGAAAGACGCTTCGGTGCGCTCGACGCGATCTTGAGCTTGGGCGACGAGCTCGGCGTCCGTGAGCTTGCCGCGGCCCCAGGCGCGGAGCTTGGCAATCCAGCCCGTCGCGTCCTCGAGCGAGGCGAGCGCGTCTTCGGCGCTGCCATCGCTCGGCACGGCCAGCTGTTTTTCGAGTAGTTTGAGCCAGAGCGCGAGATAAACGATGTCTTCGGCGGGGAGGTTCGATTCGATGCCGCGCTGGACCGCGGCGCGCGCGATCGCCAGATCGCCCCGCGTGATGCCCCGGCGGCCCGCGTCGAGGATGGTCGCGCCGAGCTCGCGCGAGTCGGCGGCGGCCGCGTCGAAGGCGCGATCGGTCACGCGCCGTAGCGCGGCTTTATCGCCATAGTGCTCGAGCACCCGCGCGAGCTGCCGTTCGGCGCGCGCCTGCGCCGTACCGGGACGGCCCTTCTGTCCGGCGTCGAGGGCGCGCGCGAGCGCGGTTTCGAGCGCTTGCTGGGCGGCCTTCTTGTCGCCCTGGTCACGCAGCACTTCGAAGCGCGAGCGCCAGAGATCGGCTTCCTCGGCAGCGTCGTTGGAACGCTCCGCGAGCTCGCGCGCCCGGTCGAGGTAGGCGATGGCACCCGCTGCGTCGCCCTTCTGCCGCGCGATGGCGGCGAGCAGCTTGTACGCATCGACACTCGGTTCCCGCTGTACGGCTTGCTTCAGGAGGGGATCGGCGCGGTCGAGCTCGCCCTGGTTCGCTTCGAGCGCGCCCATGAGATAGCGCATGCGCGAGGGGCTCGGATTCACGCGTCCGAGGAAGGGCTTGTGCTCGGCGAGCGCGAGCAGGGGTGCCGCACTCTGGAACGTACGGCGCGCGGCCTCGTCTTGACCCACGTCGGCTTCTGCGACCGCCGCGTTCGCGACCAGCGCGAGGGCGGAGCCGAGCTGCTCGGGCGTCCCCCCGCGTGCGAGTCCGCTGACGAGGACGAGCGGCGCGACTTCGGCCATGCCTTGCTCGACGAGCTTCGTCGCGAGCGGCATCGCACCGCGATAACTTCCGGGTTCCGCGCGAAACAGCGAAACGGCGATGCCGAAGCTCGCTCCCGTGAGGAGCTCGGGATCGAGAGAGAGCATTGCCTGCCCCTCTTCGAGCACCGAATCGTAGAAGCGATAGAGGTCGTACCAGGCCGCCGGGTCGTCGTCTTCGGCGCAGGCTTCGAGCCGAGTCCTGAGATCGGCCGGGAGCGCCCGCTCGTAGCCGGCTTCGTCGAGGGCCGTGAGCGCGCCGAGCGGATCGCCGTGCCTGAGGTAGAGTCCGAGCACGGCGAAGGCGCCGCCGCGCGTCGCGCGAAACGCTTCGAGCGCTTCGTCACGTTCGGCGTTCGAGCGGATCGGCTGATCGGGTACGGAAGCCGTGTAGGCGCGTTCGAGCCAGGCAACGAGCAGCCTCGACGCTTCGTCGAAACGTTCGGTGCTCGAGTCGAGCAGCGCGCGCTGAACGGCCACACGTGCCTTCGCGCTCGCCGACGCGATGGGTCCCACGGCGCTCCCGCCCGAGCTGAACGCGGTCATCGCCTTGAGGTGCGTTTCGACGTCGTTTCGCAGCGGGCCGTTCGGGAGCATGTCGTCGAGCAGCGTGTAGAGGGCGAGCGAGTAGCCCTCTTGCCCGAGCCGCGCCGCTTCCGACGCGCCGCGCTCGAGCACCGGTCCGGCTTGCGCGAGCCCCTCGCGGCGGAACTCGCCGCGGCGCATCAGGAGGAAGGCGCCCTCGAGTGCGGTGAACCCGCTCTCGTCTTCGCCCGCGCGGAATCGCGCGCCGGCGCGCTCGAGCTGGCGCGCAACCGAGCCGGCGAGGAGGCTCAAATGGGGAACGCCCGTGTCGTTGCCGACGAGGACGCGGTACGTGCTCGGCGCGAACGCCGCGTCATCCACGGGGGTCGGCGTAATGGGGCCGATCACGTCGGCGGACTTGGCCGGCTTGTTTCCACCGGCTGCGCCACCGCCGCAGCCCAAGGGCGCGAACAAGGCGAGCGCGACGAGCGGGGTCCGAAACGCTCGGATGACCCCCCCCGAAAGACGCCATCCACGGTATTTTCGAGCGAGGCGGGCCGCGCACATAGAGGCGGGAGTCTACACCGCTCACCTGGGTCGCGGTACGATTCTCGGCCGGGCCCGCGCGATGACCGACTCCGCCAGTAAACCCGATCCGAAGCGCCTCGCGGACTTCGAGATCGTCCGGCGTCTCGGCGCCGGCGGTATGGCCGAGGTCTTCCTCGCCAAGAAGCGCGGCGCCGAAGGGACGTTCAAGCTCCTCGTCCTCAAGCGCATTTTACCCGCGTACGGCGCCTCGCGGCGCTTTCGCACCATGTTCGGCGAAGAGGCGCAGCTCGCGACACGCCTGAACCATCCGAACATCGTCCAGGTCTACGATTTCCAGGATTACGGTGATGAAGGGCAACTCCTCAGCATGGAGTTCGTGGAAGGACCGGACCTGAAGCGTCTGGTGCGCGCGGTGCAGGCCAAGGGCCAGCGCCTGCCGCCGTTCGTCGCCGCGTACCTCGTGGCGGAGGTCGCAAAGGGGCTCCACTACGCGCACGAGCGCAAGGACGAGGCGGGCCGCGCCCTCGACATCGTCCACCGCGACGTTTCTCCCCAGAACATTCTGCTGTCGTTCGATGGCGCGGTGAAAATCGCCGATTTCGGCATCGCCTCGGCGAATCTCTTCCGCGAAGAGCCCGGCGTCTTGAAGGGCAAGACGGCGTACATGTCGCCCGAGCAAGCGCGCGGCGAGAAAGTCACGCGCAAGACCGACATCTACTCCCTCGGGGTCGTGCTGCACGAGCTCCTGACCGGGCGCCCCTTGCACGGCACTGCGGAGGGAGCGGAGCTGCTCGAGCTCGTGCGCTCGGGCGTCGTCGAGCCGCCGAGCACCTACGTCCGCGAGCTTCCGAGCGAGCTCGAGGACATCGCCATGCGAGCCCTCTCGAAGCACCCGGACGAGCGTTACGAAACGGCGCGCGATCTCGCGGGGGCCGTCAGCCGCGCGCTGCTCGTTCGACAGGAGCTCGTCGACGCTCACGTTCTCGAGAACGTCATCCTCGACCTCGTTCCGCGCGACCGCATGGTCCCGGTCGAAGCCGCGGGCTCCGAGATCATCGGGGAGAGTCAGTTCGGCGAAAGTCAGTTCGGCACCGAGGGCAGCGTCGGATTCGCGCTGCCGGAAACGCGCGGCGGCGCTCCCTCGGAGCTCCCGCCCGACGAACGCACGGGTCCCGGAGCCCCGGCGCGCGAGCGCGACCGAGCGAATCGCGAGGTGCGCCACGTGGCGATCGTCACGCTGCGGTTGCACGGCGTCGAGGCGTTGACGGAAGCGGTCGGAGAGGCCGAGGCGTCGCGCGTGCTCGCGCGCCTCAAAGCGACGCTGGGCGAAGCGGCGTTTCGTCGCGGCGCTCGTTGGGGCTGGGAGACCGTCGCCGAAACGGCGAATTCGGCGGTCGCCCGCGCCGCTACGGCGGCACGCGCCGTCGTCGGATTGATGGCGAACCCCTCGCGAGCCCCCGCGGACGCCGTCTGGCTCGCCATCGACGTGCACGAGGTCGTGCGCGGCTCCACCGAGGACCTTCCGGTGAAGCTCCAGGCGAGCGTCGGGATCGTGCGCGGTATCGCCATGGGCCGTCGCGACAAGGCCGGCCACCTCATCCAGCACGAGCTCCAGGAGTCGGCCAATCTCCTGTCGGATCTCCTGGGCGCGCAGGCGTCGCCGTCGATGAGCTGGGTCGCGGGTGGTCTCTACCGGCTCGTGCGGCGCGACTTCGTTTGGGGCGACGCCCCGACCGTGAAAATCCCGGACTACGAGCGCTTCGGTTTGCCGGAAAATCTCCGGATCTATTCGCTTCTCCGGCCCCACACCCGGGAGGAAAAGCTGCTCGGCTTCCAGGCCTTGCCGAGCGACGTCGTCGGTCGCGACGCGGAGCTCGCGGATCTCCACTCGGCGTATTACGGCGTCGTCGGCTCGGGGCAGAGTCAGCCGCAGGTCGGCGCTCGCGTGCTCCATGGCGAGATGGGTATCGGCAAGACCGCGCTCGTGTCGGCGTTCATCGGGGATCTGCCGCCCGACGCGCGCGCCGTATGCATCGAGTGCACGCCCGCGCTCTCCGAAGTGCCGTACTCGACGCTCTCGGAGTGGTTTCGCGAAGTCATCGGCGCCCACCCCGAGCATTCGGCGGACTCGGCGGCCGCACTCGTGAAGAGCGCGCTCGGTGAAGCGCAGGCGGACGACCCCGACCACGCCGATCTCGTGCAGTGTCTCGTCGAGCTCTGCACCGGCCACGTCCACGCGGCGGTCGATGACGCCGACGCGGCTCGCGCGCGCCAGCTCACCGCTCTCGGGTTTCGCCGGGTGATCGCGGGTGTCGCGTCGCACGGGCCGGTCGTCATCGTCCTCGACGGGCTCCAGTGGAGCGATCGGCAGAGTCTCGAGCTTTTCACGGAGTTCTTGCGACAGGGCGATCAACTCCCCGTGCTCACGCTGATGACGACACGACCGGACGAGCGCGTAGCGACCCACATCGAGGGGCTCGTGCGCGTCGAGCTCTTCGGCTTGAGCCCCGAGAACCAGATCCGCCTGCTCCAAGCGCGGCTCGGCGTGGCCGACGGCGTCGCGCAGGCCTGTGCCGACCTCTTGCCGCGCGCGGCGGGAAATCCCTTTTTCTTGCTCGAGATGGTCGACACCCTGCTCGAGCGTGGCCAGCTCGAGATTCGTGAAACGACCGAGAAGAAGCAGGAGCTCGTGCAGGTCGAGCGCGGGGGGCAGGGGCTCTTGCTGCCGTCGACGCTCGAGCAGCTCATCGCCGATCGTTTGAACGAGGTGCCTCCCGAAGAGCGCACGGTGGTCGAGTGGCTCGCCGTCGCGGGCGGTCCGCTTCCCGCGAAAGATCTCGAGGCGCTCGCCGGTCCCGAAACACCCGAGCTCGTCGCGCGGCTCGGCGTGCGCGGACTCTGCGACACGAAGGGCGAGGTCGTCGACGTGCGTCACCCGCTCACCCGCGACGTCGCCTACCGCACGCTCGAACGGCGCACGCGCACGCGCATGCACCACGACCTCGGCATGCACCTCGCGAAGACGCCGCTCGCCAAGGGGCTGACTGCCGCCGTCGTCGCGCGTCACCTCGCGCGCGGGGGGGCGCGCAAGGCCGCCGGCGCGGCGTACCTGGAAGCCGCGCAGGCCGCGCGCGCCGGCCATCAGCTCGGCCTCGCGCGCCGCTACTACCGGCGCGCCATCACGCTCCTGCCCGAGGACGATCTCGGGCTCCTCGACGCCCACGAAGCGCTCGAGGCGATCTATCGCATTCAGGGGCGCTGGCGCGAGCGCCGGCACCACTTGCGTTCGTTCCGCACGCTCGCGCGCGCGAGCGGCAAAGTCCGTTGGATCGCGCTCGCGCTGCTCACGACCGCCGAATTCGAGCTCGACTCGGGCAAGCTCTCGAAGGCGCTCGATTCGGCGCAGCGCGGCGAGCAGGTCGCGACCCAGTCCGCTTCGGCCGTCATCGAGGTTCGAGCCCGCGCGCTCATCGCCGAGATTCTTCACGATCTCGGCGACATGCAAGGCGCGCTCGCCGCGGTCGACCGAGCGCTCGCGACGGCCGACTCGCCCGAGGTGCCCGCGCGCCAGCGAGCCGAAGTCCTGCGCTTGCGCGGTACGCTGCTCCGGCGCGTCGGTCGCGTGCACGAGGCGATGGAGGCGCAGGCGGACGCCGTCGCCGTGTTTCGCCAGGTCGGGGCGCGGCGCCTCGAAGCACGCGCGAAGAATTCGCTCGCCTACGCGCTCCTGGTCCTCGGCCGCTTCGAGGACGGCATCACGCTGGCGCTCGACGCCATCAGCATCGATCTCGCCGTCGGCGGCCGCTTCCAGATCGCGAAGACGCTCAGCACGATCGGAGAGTGCTACGTGGCTCTCGGCGACTACGAACGCGGGCTCGCTTACATGCGGCGCTCGCGCGACGCGCACGAGCGCTACGGCGAGCAAGACTCGAAGGCGGACACGCTGCTCTCGCTCGCCGAAATACTCATCGAGTGCGGCGACCTCGGTGGGGCCGAGCCGCTCATCGGCGACGCCGGCGCGCTCACGGCCGTCACGTCGAGCGCGTACGACTCCGTGCACGAGAAGATCCTGCGTGCCGTGCTCGCGCGCCTCACGGGTGATCCGAGCCGCGCGGTGATGTTCGCGTTCGACGCACGCCAGGCCGCCGAAGCCCAGGCGTACGTCTCGTTCCACTTCTACGCGATGGCCATCGAAGCGTCGGCTCGCGTCATGATGGGCGAGCAGCACACGGGCATCTTGCTCGCAACGACCGCCATGGGCGCCATCGAAACCCTGCAGGGCTCCGAGTACGGCCTCTTCACGCGCGCGCTCTGCTGCGACGCTCTGCGCATGGCGGGCTCGCCTCAGGCCGAGGAAATGCGGCAGCGTGCGTCCGACTACGTGCGGCGGCTGCTCACCTACGTCCGCGACCCCGTGCTCAAGGGGCTGTTCTTGAAGCGCTCCGTCGTGCGGGACATTCTCGGCAACGCGACCGCCGACGCTCTCGCCGTCGCGAGCGGGGCTCTACGCGAACGGAGCGCCACCGAGACCACGAGCCCCGTAGCGAGCGCGGAGCCACCGCAGCTCTAGTCTCGGCCGGGGCAAATCACGGGATCGAACCGCGCACGAAGTGCATGAAAGGGCGATGATGGCCCCGAAACGAGCCTGCGCCGCCCTCGTTCTCTTCGCCTGCTCGAGCTCGCGAGCGCCCGAAACACAGGCTCCGTCGGCGCCGCAAGGTGCCTCGCCCGCTCCCGTCTTCACCGCCCCCGCCGAGGCGTCCGGCGAGACGCTATTTCCGAGCGAGCCCATTCAACCCATCCAGGCGCCGTTTCCGATGCCCGTGCTCGAGCGCCCGAAGTTTCCGAAGGGCGTGTACGACGTACGGGAGTTCGGCGCCCTTCCCGACGGAGCGACCAAGAATACGGATGCCTTTCGCAGGGCGATCGCCGCGGCGGTCGCGAAGGGCGGCGGCACCGTGCTCGTTCCCGCCGGCCGTTGGGTCACCGGGCCCGTCCACCTCGCGAGCAACATCCACCTTCACCTCGCCGAAGGGGCCGAGCTCCTCTTCAGCCAAGAGTTCGAGGACTATCTCCCCGTCGTCTTCTCGCGCTGGGAGGGGCTCGAGCTCATGAATTACTCGCCGCTCGTCTACGCGAAGGACTGCGAGAACGTGGCCGTCACGGGCAAGGGCAAGCTCGACGGCCGCGGTCAGGCGTGGTGGCCCTGGAAGAAGACGCAGAAAGACGCGGCGAAGCGCCTGTACGAGCTCGCGTCCGCCGGGACGCCTCCAGAAAAGCGAATCTTCGGAACCGTCGGCGATCTCAGGCCGAGCTTCATCCAGACCGTCGGCTGCAAGAACGTGCTCGTCGAAGGCGTCACCATCACGAGCGGCCCGATGTGGACGATCCACCCCGTTTACTCCGAGAACGTCATCGTTCGGCGCGTCACCATCGTCACCGACGGTCCGAACAACGACGGCTTGAATCCGGATTCGAGCAAGAACGTGCTCGTCGAGGACTCGTTCTTCAGCACCGGCGACGACTGCGTCGTCATCAAGTCGGGCTTGAACGAGGACGGTTGGCGCGTCGGGCGCCCCAGCGAAAACATCGTCGTGCGGCGGCTGCGCGGGGAGCGCGGACACGGCGGCGTCGTGATCGGCAGCGAAATGTCCGGCGGGGTGAAGAACGTGTTCGTCGACGACTGCGACTTCACCGGGACCGATCGCGGCCTTCGGATCAAGTCGATGCGCGGCCGCGGCGGCGTGATCGAGAACGTCTACTACCAGAACGTGCGCCATCGCGACCTGCGCCTCTTCGACGTGGAAATGACGACGTTCTACGGGTCGTCGACGCTCGTGCCGCTCACGCAGAAGCCACCGATGATCCGAGGCGTGCACGTGAAGAACGTGACGGGGAACGGCGGAAAGACGGCGGTCGAAATCGTCGGCCTGCCCGAGCTTCCGATCCAGGACGTGACGTTCGACGACGTGTCGATCTCGAGCGAGGAGGGCGCGCGTATCGCGGACGCCGAAAACGTGCGCTTCACGAACGCGAAGATCATGCCGAAAACGGGAAGCGCATTTCGCGTCGAAAACGGGCGCCACGTGACGCTCGAACGCGCTTGCACCACTTTGCCGAGCGAGTGTGTGGAGCTTTCCGGGGCAGAGAGCGCCGAGGTGCGCGTCGACGGCGTGCTCGTGCCGGTGAAAGCCAAGCTGAAGCGCTAGGAAGCGCGGGAACGTCGCGCGAACGCGAGTGCCTGCTTTCCGTGGCGCTGAGCCACTTTACTCGCGGGAGCACACTTTACATTTGGCCCGGTGCAGCCCGGCCAAGGAGCCCCACCATGACGAGCGTCCCCGATCGTGTCCCCGCGCCGGCCCCCGCTCCACGCAGCGTGATACGAACCAGGGCTCGGCTGAGCGCGTGGGCGGCGCTTCTCGCGTTCGGCGTCGGTACTACGTCCGTGGGCTGTGGCGGTGACGGTGACGACGACGGCGGGGGCATCGACGCCGGGGGCTCGGGCGGCGCCTCGTCGTTCGGCGGCTCGGTCGGTTCGGGCGGCACGAACATGATCCCGATCGGCGGCACCGGTAACGGTACGGGCGGTTCGACGTCCGGCAACGGCGGCACGTCGGGCAGCTCGGGCACCGGATGCGGCAGCAATCTGACCGGCCGACTCCGCGACTTCACGGAGGAACATCCCGACTTCGAGGACGCGCTCGGCGATGACCGCGGAATCGTGACGGGCATGCTCGGTGCGGACGGCAAGCCCGTCTACGCGCACGGCGACGACGGCACGTCGACGACGACGAACGCCGAGGCCTTCAATCAGTGGTTCAACGACACGCCGGGCGTCAACGAAGCGGAACCGCTGACGCTCGCTTTCGCGCCCCTCGGCGGCGGCGTCTATACCTACGAGGATTCGAGCTTCTTCCCGATCGATGGGCGGCTTCTCGGCGACGAGGGCAACCAGCACAACTACCACTTCACGTTCGAGCTCCACACGACGTTTACCTACAGCGGAGGCGAGACGTTCGAGTTTCGCGGCGACGACGACGTGTTCGCGTACATCAACGGCCGGCTCGTCATCGATCTCGGCGGCGTGCACACGGTTCAAGAGGCGTCCGTCGACCTCGACGAACGCGCCGAGGAGCTCGGTCTGACGGTGGGCGGCGAGTACACGCTCGATTTCTTCTTCGCCGAGCGCCACACCGTCGAGTCGAACTTCCGCATCGACACGTCGATCATCTTCAAAGACTGCGGCGACGGCGGCGAGCCGACGTAGCAGCTTCCCGTTTTTTGAGTTCGGCTCAGAAGAAGCTGCCGCACGGAATCGTGTCGCGCCGGATCGCGTGGCCGTCCGTTTCGCCGTCGTCGGCCCAGAAGAACGCCTTTCGTCCCCCGACGCACTCGGCTTCCGGAGCGAACGCGATGCCTTCGTTGTTGAGGTTCGGCATCGTCGCGGGACGCTCGAACTTGCGCTGCACGACGAAGCGTCCGAACGCCGGAGACGCCGGCGTGGTGTCGATCCGGAGCACAGCGAGCTGCCCGTTCGCGGTGTCGTCGCAGGCCGCCCACAGCATGCCCGTCTCGCGATCGAATTCGAGGCCCATCATGCCCGGATGACTGCTCGCGATCGTCGCGATGCGGTGAAAGGTTCCGTCGGAGTTCAACGCGTACGCGTAGACGACGCCGTTCGCTTCGAGCCCGACGAAGAACAAGCCCGCGCCATGGAGCGGGTAATCCGTGGGGTCGTAGGTATGGTTCGCCGATTCGTCGAAGAACGAGTTTGCGACGAGGAATGCGTCCGAAACGTACGTGATCGCTTCGAGTCCCAGGTTCGCGCCGACGACCGGGAGATCCGTCACGAGATTCCATTCGTGCGTCGCGACGAGGTTCGCGCCCGCCGCCGTCACATCGACGCGCAGAATGCTCGGGCGGCTGACGGTG
>DASUTR010000366.1:0-11150 GCA_036374535.1 Polyangiaceae bacterium | reverse complement strand
GTTCGAGCGCTCGTGTACCGAGTCCAGGGGCCGGTGGCGTAGCGGGTGGTGCAGCAAAGCACCGGGAGCGCCACCGGCACTGGCAACTGAGGGGGGGCGTCGGACTGTATCGGGTCCCGATGCATTGCGGAGTGTTTCGGGACTGAGTCGGACGGAACGGGACCGGTGGGGCGGCGGGCTCGAGGAGCGACGTGCCCGCACTCGTACGGCGTAGGCTGGCGCGAGATTGAAACGGCTCGTAGTACTCTGGCTCGCGTGCTTCGTGCCTGCCACGGCGCTCGTGCATCGGCGCCGCCACGGAGTTTCCGGTGTTCGTCGTCGCGTGGATTTCCGTCGCGGTCGGCCTGTCGCTTCCCCGCTTCTTGATGCCGGCGCTTCGACCGGGCGTCTTTTAGCTCGCGCTTCGCGCGCGACGCGCGGACCATCGATTGGAGCCGACTTGGGGATTTTCGGCGGTCGGCGCGGCGATGAATGGCGACGGGCGTCGAGCTGCCGACCCGTACGGATCCGCACGAAGGCCCAAAATCCCCAAGACGGCGATAAGCGAAGCGCGGAGCCGACTTGGGGATTTGAACCCCAGACCTGTGCTTTACGAAAGCACTGCTCTACCACTGAGCTAAGTCGGCGAGGGCGCGGGAGAATACGCTTGGATGCGCTCGCGTCAAGCCGGCTCTCGGGGCGCGGATTTCGTGCTATTTCCGGCGCCGAAACAACCCGATGCCTTCTCCCGTCCAAGGTTTCCGCTTTTCGGCCGTCTCCGCGGGCATCCGCAAGGACGGCCGCGTCGATCTGGCGCTCGCCGTGGCCGACAAGCCGGTGGTCGCGGCGGGGCGGGTCACGCGAAATCTCGTCAAGGCGGCCCCCGTGCTCATCGCGAGCGAGCGGCTCCAGCAGGGGCTCCTGCGCGGCGTGCTCGTGAACAGCGGCTGCGCGAACGCGTGCACGGGCGAGCCGGGGCTCGAGGCGGCGCGGCGTTCGACGAGCGCCGTGGCGCGCGTGCTCGGCGCGACCGACGCCGAGATCATTCCCGCGTCGACGGGCGTCATCGGCGCGCTGCTTCCCGCCGAAAAGATCGAGGCGCGGGTTTCGGAGCTCGTCCTCAAGCTGTCGCCGACGGCGATCGACGATTTCGCGCTCGCGATTTGCACGACGGATCGCTGGCCCAAGGTCGCCTACGCGACCATCGAAACGCCCAAGGGCAAGGCGAGCTTGCTCGGCATCGCCAAGGGCGCGGGCATGATCCATCCGAACCTCGGGCCGCCGCAGGCGACGATGCTTTGCTTCCTCTTTACCGACGCGATCGTCGAGCGCCCCGAGCTCGAGGGGACGCTCATGGACGGCGTGGACCAGACGTTCAACGCGTGCAGCGTGGACGGCGACACCAGCACGAACGATCTCGTGCTCGCGCTCGCGTCCGGCGCTTCGGGCGTGGTCGCCCACGCCGAGGAGCTTCTGCCCGCGATCCACACGGTGTGCGACAAACTCGCCCGTTCGATGGTGCGCGACGGCGAGGGCTCCGAGCACGCCGTCGACATCGTGGTGAAGGGGCTGACGAGCGACGAGGAAGCGCAGCGCGTCGCGAGAACCGTCGCGACATCCATGCTCGTCAAGACGGCAATCTTCGGCAAGGACGCGAATTGGGGCCGCCTGCTTGCCGCGGCGGGTCGCGCCGGCGTCGCGTTCGATCCGAACGCCGGCGGCGTCAGCATCGCGGGTATCGAAATCGCGCGCCGCGGCCTCGCGGTCGGCGGCCAGGCGGAGGTCGAAGCGCAGCGGCGCATGGCGCAAGAGACCTACGTCATCGAGCTCGTGCTCGGCGACGGGCTCGGGCAGGGGCGTTGTGTCACGAGCGACCTCGGCCACGGCTACGTCGACGTGAACGCCGGCTATCGCTCGTGACACGCACGGCCTGGCTCGTCGCGGTCATGTTCGCTACGGGCTGCGCGCCGCAGCGCGGGACCATCGGCGCCGTGCTCGCCCAAGACCGGAATCAGCACCTCTTCGTGCGGGAGGTTCCGGACGGACTCGGCGCCGATCGCGCGGGCCTCGAGCCGGGCGATGAGATCCTCACCATCGACGGCCAGGACGCGCGCGCGATGACCGTCGCGGGCGTGCACGACGCGCTTTCCGGAGAGGTCGGGGAACCGGTCCGGCTGACCGTAATCCGACGTGGCAACGTGGTTCGGCTGACCGTGAAACGCACCCCCGCCAAGAAATACTCGGTGAAATCGAGCAGCGGCTGAAGGCAGCGCGGATCCGCATGACCGGCGCCGAAAACATGCTAGGTTCCGCGCGCCCCGAGGGTTTGGGGGCCGCATTTTTCAGGAAGCGACGATGAGCAGCTATCTCTTCACATCCGAGTCCGTCACCGAAGGTCATCCCGACAAGGTTTGCGACGCCGTCTCCGACGCCGTCCTCGACGCCGCGCTCGCGGGCGACAAGTACAGCCGCGTCGCGTGTGAGACGTTGTGCAAGACGGGGTTCGTCGTGATCGCCGGTGAGATTACGACGAAGAGCAGCATCGACTTCGGCAAGGTGGCCCGAAAGACCATCAAGGACATCGGGTACACCGATTCCGCGATGGGCTTCGACAGCGGGACGTGCGGCGTGCTCATCGCGGTCGAGCCGCAGTCGCCGGATATCTCGCAGGGCGTGACGCAGGGCCAGGGGCTCTTCAAGGAGCAGGGCGCCGGCGACCAGGGTCTGATGTTCGGCTACGCGTGCGACGACACGCCCGAGCTCATGCCGGCGCCGATCACCTACGCGCATCAGCTCGCGCAGCGCCTCGCGCAGGTGCGAAAGAGCGAGAAGGTGAAGTTCCTGCGTCCGGACGGCAAGACTCAGGTGACGCTCGAGTACGAAAACGACGTGCCGAAGCGCATCGAAACCGTCGTCGTCTCCACGCAGCACGACGAAGACGTGAAGCACAAGACGCTCACCGAGGCGATGATGGAGCTCGTCATCAAGAAGACGCTCCCCGCGAAGCTCCTCGACTCGAAGACGAAGTACTTCGTGAACCCGACGGGCCGCTTCGTCATCGGCGGTCCGTTCGGCGACGCCGGTCTCACCGGCCGCAAGATCATCGTCGACACCTACGGCGGCATGGGACGCCACGGCGGCGGCGCCTTCAGCGGCAAGGATCCGTCGAAGGTCGATCGCTCGGCTTGCTACTACGCGCGCTACGTCGCAAAGAACATCGTGGCGGCCGGTCTCGCGCGAAAGTGCGAGGTGCAGGTCGCGTACGCCATCGGCGTCGCGAAGCCCATGGGCGTCTACGTGCACACCTTCGGCACGGGCAAGGTCGACGACGAGAAGCTCGCCGCCCACGTGCTCGAGACGTTCGATTTCCGCCCTCGCGCGCTCATCGAAGAGCTCGACCTCCTGCGCCCCATCTACGCGCCGACGGCCGCCTACGGCCACTTCGGCCGCTCGGAGTTCTCGTGGGAGAAGACGGACCGCGCCGCCGAGCTCAGCGAGAGCCTGCTCGGCATCAAGGTGAAGTCGACGAAGAAGGCCCACGCGAACGGCTCGAACGGCGCCTCGAAGTCGAACGGCGCGAAAAGCGTCGGGCCGAAGAAGGCGCGCGCCTCGGAACGCGCTGGCGCGTAAGACCCACGTGCTGGTTAGTGCGTGAGTTCCATCGCGATGCAGTAACCCTCACTGCACGCCGCCGCGAGCGGTGGCTCCGACACGTCACACGTGACGCAATCCACGAGGTGGCAGCCCATCGCCATGGAGACGGCGCCGGTCTGGCTCTTGTTTACGCCGACCATGTTTCTGCGCGACGGAGCCTCGCAGCCGCAGCAAGTCGAGCGCATCAGCTCGCAGTCCGCCGGCCCTGAACACGCGGCGGGCGAATCCCCCGTGTCACACGCCGCGTAGCAGGCTTCGGGCGTTTCGAAGTTGTTCGCGTTGCCCTCGCAGCCACCGTAAGTGAACGGCCGGCAAAGCCCCGACGTCGCATCGAAGGCCCAGCGCAGCATCGAGGCACGGCAGGGCCCCGGGTCCGGCTCGAGGAAGCAAAAGCCGGGCTCTCCAGCGGCGCCGCTCGTGCCCGAAACGCCACCGTTCGCCGTGCCGCCCGCCGTCGTGCCGCCGCCGCTCGCCGTGCCGCCGCCGCTCGCCGTGCTGCCGCCGCTGGTCGTGCCCGCGACGCTCCCACCGGCTCCGGTCGTTCCGCTGGCAGCTCCCGAGCCGCCGGCTCCGACTCCGCCCGGTGACGCACCGCCTCCAGGCTCCCCGGCGGTGCCACCGGTTCCGTCGTCGCCGGAGCCGCCGTGGTCGCTGAAGGATTCTCCGCCGCAACCGCTGAGCACGCCGTAGACGAGCACCGCGATCGAACCGAGCCGCGTTGTCACGCTTGCCACCATGCTCCGAGTTTGACTCGACTTTCGGCCGTTGGCGAGGACGTTCAAAACTGGAAGTAGATGAACGCCGCGTTCGACAGTGTCGTGAAGTAGAGAAACGTGGCGGCGACGGCGCCGAGCGCCGGGTAGAACGCGATGTCCGGAACGGCGCGGATTCTCGCGCCGAACCAGGCTCGTCGCTTCGCGATCACGTAGTGCGCGACGCCGAGAGCGGCGACGAGCAGCCAGAGATCGAGCGAGACGGGTCGCGCGCGGCTCGGTACCGTTTCGGCCGTGAAGAATCGGAACGCGGTCCCTATGTCGGGACAGCGGAAGATCGTGAAACAGAACGCTACGAACGCGAACGTGAAGAGCGTCGAGAGCGCCGTCGCCAGGCGGGGCGCTCGGTGAAGCAGAGCGCCCGAGCCGCCCACTCGCGCGATCCAGAGCCGGTGCAGCGCGAGGCCGAGGCCGTGGAGGAAGCCCCACAGCACGAAGGTCCAGTTCGCGCCGTGCCAGAGGCCGCCGAGCAGCATCGTGAGCAGCAAGTTGCGGCTCGCCCGAAAGGCGCTGCCGCGGTTTCCGCCGAGCGGAATGTAGAGGTAATCGCGCAGCCACGTCGATAGGCTGATGTGCCAGCGCTGCCAGAACTCCCGCAAGTTGCGCGCGAAGTACGGCGCGTCGAAGTTCTTCGTGAGCTCGTAGCCGAGCAGCGCCGCCGTCGCGAGAGCCATGTCCGTGTATCCGGAAAAATCGCAATAGATCTGCACCGAATAGAGGACCGCCGCGAGCAGGCGGTCGGCGCCCGCGTACGCCGTCGGGTCGAGAAATACGGGATCGATGACGGCCGCGACGTTGTCGGCGATGCAGGCTTTCTTGAAATAGCCGCTCGCGAACAGGACGAAAGCCCGCCGCGCGTCGACGTTCTCGAGCAGTCGCGGCGCGTCGAACTGGGGCAGGAACGTCTTGGCACGAACGATCGGTCCCGCGACGAGCTGAGGGAAGAACGCGATGAACGTCGCGAAGTCGAGGAAGCTCTTGCGCGGCTCGAGCTCACGCCGATAGACGTCGATGGTGTAGCTCATCGACTGGAAGGTGAAGAAGCTGATGCCAGCCGGCAGCACGATCTCGAGGGTAGGTTGCCCCACGGGTACGCCGAGGCGCCGGAACAGCTCGGCGCCGCTCGCCGCGAAGAAATTATAGTACTTGAAGAAACCGAGTAACCCGAGGTTCGCGCAGAGGCTCGTCGCGATGAGGACCCGGCGCCGCCGCGGGTTCTCGACGCTTCCGAGCCAGAGCCCCACGGAATAGTCGAGCACGGTGCAAGCGAAGATCAGCCCGAGGAAGCGCCAGTCCCAATAGCCGTAAAAGAAGTAGCTCGCGAGGAGCAGCCAGAGCTTGCGGGCACGATTCGAGCGGAGCGCCCAGTAGAGGGCCGCCGTGACCGCGAAGAAGAAGAAAAAGACGAAGTCGGTGAAGATCATCGCCGCCGGCGCTCGTGCTCCTCGAGCTCGCGGGCGAGGAGCTCGGTGTAGAGGATGCTCCCCCGCCTGTTGAGGTGGCTCGTGGTCCCGCGCACTCTCTCCTCGTAGAGCTCGGGGTAGCGTTCGGGGTCGTTGAAATCGAAGACGACGAGACGATCCCTGCCTCGTCGCGCCCGCTTGGGAACGCGCGCCGAGTAGAGCACGGGCGCGACCACGAAGTAGGCCTCCTTGTCGTGCGCGCGCACGAGCGAGCGCAGCTCGAGCGCCCAGCCGCTGTCGGCGGCGTTCCGCTCACGCTTGCTCCGTCGCTCGATCAGCTTTCGTACCTGACGGTCGTAGCGGGCTCCACGCCGACGACGTTCAGCGCGCTCCGCTTCACCCGGGGCAATCGGTTCGCTTCTCGGACGGAAGCGTTCGAGGAGCTCGAGCGAGCCGAGCCACTCGATGCCGTGTCCGACTTCGGCGTAGTGAGCCAAGAAGTGTTTAGCGTGCGAAACCAGCCGTGGGAGCTTGTCGCCGAGCGGCATCGGCTCGCGTTCGTAGTAGGCGAGGAGCCACGGCATGCTTTGCAGCGTGTGCCATTCGACGAGGCGTGGATTCAGCCAGTTGTCCGGCTCGAAATCGATGCCGTCGCCGAGCGTGATGTCGATGAGCACGAGCCTCAAACGGGGCCAATCGTGCTCGAGCAGCCGCTCGAGGACCTTCCGAAGCTCGTAACCGCGGAGCGAACTCGCGCCGTATTTGCACACGCGTTCGCGTAACCCGATGCGGTCGGCCTCGCGATCGAACGCATCCGGCACGATCTGGCTCTTGACGTAGCTCGGTCCGACGGCGAGCACCGTGCAGGACGATCGCTGGGCAAGCACGGTCGCGAGCTCTCGTTCGATCGGGCCCGGCACGGGGGGGACGAGCGCGCGCCGCACGAGCTCGAACATCAGGAAGCCGAGCGCGAAGTAGGCGACGTTTTTCCCGAACCGCACCAACGTGCAGAGCCTACCAGAATCGGTTCGCGAGCCGAGGCGAGAGCGCCGCGTCCTTTTGCGCGACGTTTCCGTGTCAGCTCTTAACGCAGTTCCGTCCGGCGTTTTTCGCTTCGTAGAGCTTCGCGTCCGCGCGTTCGTAGAGCGCTTCGGGTGTTTCCTCGGAGCCGCTCGGGCGCTCGGCGACGCCCAAGCTCACGGTAAGCGATAGGCGTTTCCCCTCGAAGGTGAAGGTGTGCGCGGCGGTCGCGCGCCGAACGCATTCGGCAACTTCGACCATGGCCGCGCGTTCCGAGCCCTCCCCGAGCGCAGCGAACTCTTCGCCGCCGACGCGTCCGAAGACGAGCTCCTTCGGCATCGCCTCGCGCGCGACCGAGGCGAGCTCGCAAAGTACGCTGTCGCCGGCCACGTGGCCGTGGCTGTCGTTGATCTTCTTGAAATGGTCGAGGTCGAACACCATCAGCGAGAGCGGCCGCGGCCGCGTGCGCGCCGCAGCGACGGCCGTACGCAGCGCTTCCTCGAAGGTGCGCTTGTTGCACGCGCTCGTCAGCGGATCGAAGCGCATCAGGCGCTGAAACTCCTCGTGATAGGCGGCCTCGATGTTGCCCGTCGCGATATACTTGAGGAGGACCTTGCCGATCTGGACGCGATCGCCGTCGCGGAGCTCGTGACCCTGGATCCGCGAGCCGTTGACGAAGGTTCCGTTCGTCGAACCCATGTCGACGATGCGATGATTCGTGCCGCTCCATTCGACGCGCGCGTGCTTGCGGCTCACCGAATCCGCGTCGAGCATGAGGCCGCCCGTGGCGCCGCGGCCGATCTCGACGGGGCTCTCGGCCAGCAAGACGCGGCTGCCGAGTCTCGGCTCGGAAAGCACGATCAAGAGCGCCTGCTGCTTCGCGGCGTGGTCGACGACGCCGCGCATGTCTCGAGACACCGTGACTTCGAGCGTCGATTCGTATTCGTCTTCGGGAGCCATGCAGGGGCCGTGAGCTCGGCTTCCGACCCCTGAAGCGCGGCGCGAACTCGCCCCTAGATATTAGCAGAGCCGCTCCGCACGAAAACGGTGCGCTTACTTCGGCGCATCGCACGTTTAACGACGCTGTAGGAAACGAACCTACATCGGGCCGGTTTGCCGGGCGCTCCCGTGCCGGATCGGTTCGGCGCGGAGCGCCACCCGGCGTCAGAAAGCGGGTCGACCCGAGGAAAGATCCTGAGCCACTCGGACGCGTTCGCGCGTCGTTCGAGCGGGCTACCCGCCGGTCCCGACGCTGTCACTAGATATCGTAATAGAGGAAGAACTCGTAAGGAGTCGGTCGCAAGCGCATCGCCTGGACTTCTTGTTCCCGCTTGTAGTCCAGCCACATCTCGATGAGGTCGCGCGTGAACACGTCGCCCTTCAACAGGTACTCGTGGTCGCGTTCGAGCGCGTCGAGCGACTGGTCGAGCGACGCGGGCATGCGGGGTACGTCCTTGAGCTCCTCGGGCGACAGCGAGTAGATGTCCTTGTCGAGGGGATCGCCGGGATCGAGCTTTTTCTGGATTCCGTCGAGACCCGCCATGAGCATCGCGGTGAAGGCGATGTACGGGTTACAGCTCGGGTCGGGGAAGCGAAGCTCGAGACGGCGTGCCTTCGGCGACGGCGAGTAGGTGGAGATGCGGATCGCTGCCGAGCGATTCCGGCTCGAATACGCGAGATTGACGGGCGCTTCGTACCCGGGGACGAGCCTTCGGTAGCTGTTGGTCGTCGGGTTCGTGAACGCGGCGATCGAGTGCGCGTGCTTCAAGATGCCGCCGATGTAGTGAAGCGCGGTATCGCTCAGACCCGCGTAGCCGTCACCCGCGAACAGAGGCTTGTTGTCCTTCCACAGCGATTGATGGCAGTGCATGCCGTTGCCGTTGTCCCCGAACATCGGCTTCGGCATGAACGTCGCGGTCTTACCGTTGCGGTGCGAGACGTTCTTCACGATGTGTTTGAACCACATCAGCTTGTCCGCCATCTTGACCATGCTGTCGAAACGCATGTCGATTTCGCCCTGACCGGCGGTGGCGACTTCGTGATGACTGACCTCGACCTCGATCCCCGCCTTCTCCATCTCGAGACAGATCTCGGTGCGAAGGTCCATTTGGGTGTCTTGCGGCTGGACGGGGAAGTAGCCCTCTTTGTGGCGGATCTTGTGCCCGAGGTTCGGTCCTTCGTCCCTGCCGCTGTTCCAGACCGCTTCGTTCGAGTCGATCGAGTACGAGGCTCCGTTCGGACCGGAGGTGAACCGCACGTCGTCGAAGATGAAGAACTCGGCTTCCGGCCCGAAGTAGACGGTATCGGCGAGGCCCGTCGACCTCAAGTAAGCTTCGGCCTTCTGCGCGATGTAGCGCGGGTCACGCGTGTAGCGCTGGCGCGTGATGGTGTCTTGAATCGTGCAAAGCAGCGAAAGCGTCGGATGCTTCGTGAAGGGGTCCATGACCGCCGTCGTCGCGTCGGGCATGAGCAGCATGTCGCTCTGGTTGATCGGCTGAAACCCACGGATCGACGAGCCGTCGAAACCGAAACCCTCTTCGAACGCTTCCGGCACGAGGCGGTGGAACGGCACCGAGGTGTGCTGCCACTTTCCGACGAGGTCGATGAACTTCAAATCGACCATGACGGCGCCGTTCGACTTGCCGAGTTCGATTGCTTTCTTCGCGTCCATGGGTCTCACTCACTTTCCCTAGTGCGATAGTGAGCCGAGGCCGCGAGAGACCCCAGGCCACTCGAGAGGTCGGCGGGGCCTCCCTCTGCCGATCGACTGGGACCGGGCTTACCCCGTTCCTAATCGCGCCTCAAACGGCTTCTTCGCCGCGCTCGCCCGTGCGAATGCGCACCGCTTCGTCGATCGGCGTGACGAAAATCTTGCCGTCGCCGATGCGCCCCGTCTTGGCTGCCTTCTCGATGGCGTCGATGACCTGATGGACCATTTGGTCGGGAACGACGATCTCGAGCATCACCTTCGGAACGAAGTCCACGACGTACGCAGACCCGCGATAGACCTCTTTTTTACCGCCGGTTCGACCGAAGCCCTTCACCTCGGTGACGGTCATGCCCTGGATGCCGACCTCGGACAGGGCATCTTTCACCTCGTCCAGCTTGAAAGGCTTGATGATCGCCTCGACTTTCTTCATGACGGTCTCCGTGGGGGTTTCACTGAGCGGGCCCCGGTTCGGACCTACCGATCCACGTGTTTCGGGACTGTTTCGTCTGGAAGTCTCGCCGAGTTTCAGCCAAATTAGGCTGGTTCGTCGCATTCCAGGAGCGAAAGTATCCGATTCGGCCAATTGGCCAGAACCGCCTCTGACTCAGCTATTGTAGCCGGCGGCCACCCCCCGGAGACTCACCCGAGCGTCACTCGAGGTGGGCGGGAGCCGCACCCCGACGCGACCGAGCGCGCCCCGATCGGCTTATCGATGCCCGTTCAGAACAAATCTCACGTCCCGATCGGCACCGTGCTCGAGGGAAAGTTCCGCGTCACCCGCGAGATCGGTCGTGGCGGCATGGCGGCCGTTTACGAAGCGGAGAACATCGACATCGGAAAGCGCGTCGCGGTGAAGATTCTCGCCGCGGAGCTCATCACGTCACGCGTGGTGCGCGAGCGCTTCATCCGCGAAGCGCGCGCGGCGTCCGCGGTGCGAAGCCCGCACATCTGCGATGTCTACGACTCGGGCATGTACGAGGAACGTCCATTCCTCGTGATGGAGTTGCTCGAGGGCGAGAGCCTCTACGACATGCTCACGCGCTTGCGCCGTCTCGACATCGAGACGACCGTGACCGTCATCACGCAGACGGCGCGCGGACTTGCGAAAGCGCACGAAGCGAACATCGTCCATCGCGATCTCAAGCCCGAGAACATCTTCGTGACGCGCACGGAGGAGCAGGGCATTTGCGCAAAACTCCTCGATTTCGGCCTCGCCAAGTTCTACGAGCCGACGAACGACGGCGATCCGAAAACCGTGCGGCTCACGCGCGAAGGCGCGCTGTTCGGAACGCCCGCGTACATGAGCCCCGAGCAGGCCAAGGGGCAGGGGGAGGTCGACCATCGCTCGGACCTCTGGGCGCTCGGCTGCATCGCGTACGAGTGTCTGACGGGGCAGACGGTGTGGAGCGTCGATCAGGGCGTAGCGATGATCCTCGCGCAAGTCGCAGGCGCGCCCCTGCCGCGACCGTCGCGGCTCCGGCCCGATTTGCCGTCCGAGTTCGAAGCGTGGTTCCTGAAGGCGCTCGATCGCGATCAGAGCCGGCGCTTCCAGAACGCGCGCGAGCTCGCGGACGCGCTCGAGGCAGCGTTCGGTATGGGCGCTCAGGGCGA
>DASUTR010000365.1:0-2109 GCA_036374535.1 Polyangiaceae bacterium | reverse complement strand
GCTCGGATCGTCGTACGAGCGCAGCGTTTCGAGCGCTTTCGTGGCGAGCTCGCGCGAGCAGAGCGCGAGCAGGAGCGGATCGAAGTTCCCGCGGTTCGAGCGCCACGCGAGCGTCCTCGCGTCGAAGTGCACGTCTTCCGCGCCAACGCCGGCGCTCTTCGTGGCGAGCTGGTTCCATTGCATTTGCTCGAACGCCGCGTCTTCGACGACTTTCGGAAGCTCGCCGTGCAGGATGTCGAGTTGCGTCGCGCGCACGAGGGCGTCGACGAGCGGCTCCCAAGCGGTTTGCAGATGTCGGGCGAGCGCCGCCGTCGCGTCCGCTTCGAGGGAGCCGCCGGCGAACGTCGCGTCGAGCACGCGCGCGAGCTCGCGGGATATCTCGCCGCGGAGCGCGCGACCGGCGTGCGGAAAAACGTCGTGTCGTTCCAGCCAGGCGAGCACGCGCGTGGGGCGCTCGTCCGGCGGAGTCGCGCGATCGCAGTCGAAGAGCGAGCGCCGCGCGGCGACGGGCAGCGTCGTCGCGAGCCAGTCCGGCGCTGCCAGCGTCTCGACGAGTTGGCAAGCTCCGTCGAGGCGCCCCCACATGATGTCGTTCGAACGCCAGGAACGTTTGAAGAACGCCCCGAAGTGCGCGAGCGTATCGCCGCAGAGCTTTTCGCGGAGCTCTCGTCCCGAGAGCCCGCGCTTGGCGTCGATCGGGCTCAGGCGTGTCACGCGGATCACGTCGCGCTCGTGAAGATCGGCCACGAACTCGAGCGGGTAGACCCAGGTATCGAGCGCCTCGTACCCGACGTAGGCTTTTTCCGTGCCCGCTCCGTGCGCGCGCGCGACGGCGAGCTCGTAGCGATCCGAGACCACGAACACGGTGTTCCCGTCGGGTACCGCTTCCGCCGTGAGTCCGGCGAGACGGCGATAGAGCTCCGCGCGCGCACGTTCGAGTTCGACGGGTCCGAGCGCGCTCGGGTCGTTTTCCGCCAGGGCGCGCGGAAACGGACGCGCGTCGGCGTCGAGCCGGAGCAGCGCCGCCAGGCGACGAAAAGCTCGCTTCCACACCTCGACGGGCGCCACGTTTCCGCGAGCTTCCGTGCCGTGCTCGAGCGCCTCCTCCATGGCGTGGCGGGCGATCTCCAAGAACTCGATCTCGCGATTGAGCGCGAGGAGCGTCGCCGGCTCCTGTTCCGTGTACGTGAGATGGAACAGCCGGCGCAGGCGAAATTCGACGTCGAAATCCGCGAGCACGAACTCCGACTCTTCGAGGTTCTCGAGGTACTGGCGATCGAAGGCGAGGCGGAGCTCGCGGGCGCGTTCGGCGATCTCGTCCGGCGAACGTTCACCGTTCTCCACGCCGAGCATGCGGCGGAGCACGAAGTCTCGGAGCGCCGAGAGGCGCGCCTTGCGCCAGAGGCTCTTCTGCGCGTCGGACGGCGCCGAGCCCGTCTCGACGACGCTGGAGCGGAGTTGCGCGAGTCGCTCGACCTTGTCGTTGTGCTCGGCGACGAGCCTGAGGTCGTCGGCGATGCTTTCGTAGCCCGGGAGCTTCGTGAGCGAGTCGAGCGCGGATTCGGTGAAGCTCGGTACGCGAAATGCCGCGCGGTCGGCGCCGTCGAAACGCTCGGGATCGGGCTCGACGTACAGGACGTGGCGGCGTACGGGTCGCTCCGCCGTGCGGTAGAAGATCGTCTTCAGCGTGCTCGTGAACGGTTTGTTGTCGAGCACCCCGCCGTCCAGGAAGCAGTAGTCCTGGTCGTCCTCGAGGCGTCCCCACATGCGGAGCTTCTCGTCCGCTCGCGACGGCGGGTCGGTGCGCTTCGGAATCACGACCGGGGTGAAGGCGGCCGGAAAGCAGGACGTGATGCGCGCGAGCGTCGCGAGCGCGACGATGCCGGCATGGCGGGCCTCTTCACCGGCCGCCGACGAAAGGCGCCCTGCGGCGTCGGTTGCCGGGTGGAGCTGTTCCTTTCGACCCATGCGGTGCTTGAGCCAGAAGAGCGCGCGGTGATCCTTCACGTCGATGGAATGGCCCGACTCGTCGAGCGTCGTTCCGAGCCTGCCGTTGTAATCGGTACCCGTCACGAAAAGGTCGAGCTCGCGCACGGGCGTGGCGTCGTC
>DASUTR010000364.1:0-3271 GCA_036374535.1 Polyangiaceae bacterium | reverse complement strand
GGTGGGACGGTTCGCCGCGCTCGCGCTCGTCGCGGCGTTCTTCGGTTGTTCGGGCCGTTCGGACCCGCTCGAGGGAGACGAGGGCGAGGAAGGAACGGCCGGTGAATCGAGCGGCGGGACGAGCGGCAGCGGCGGAGCGGGTGGGATGGCGGGAACGAGCGGAACCGGCGGCGTCGAAAACGGCGGAAGCGGGGGCGTCATTGGCCCTTCGACGGGCGGCGCCGGCGGAGCGGTCAGGTGTCTCGACTGCCCGTCGGCGGAGTACGGGCTCGTCATCGAGGGCGACGGCGCGCCCTACGACATGACGTTCAACGGAGTCATCGTTTCGAGTCCCGGCGATTCGAGCCGGCCCCTTCCGTCGCGCTGCCCGGAGCAGCCGCTGCGTGGAAGCGCGGGTGGCTGCTCGCCAGCGATCGACCTCTTGGCTTGCGAAGGTCCGATGAACGGCCCGCCGTGCCTCGAGCTCATCGGCGGTGCGGTGCGGTACGTCGATCGAACGGGCGAGCTCTGGGACGGAAGGGTCGCGCGCGACGTGCCGGCCACGACGGGGATCCCCAGTGTCTCCTCCGGCACCCTCGAGCTCGAGCTCTTCCAGGACTCCGGCGAGCGCGAGCTCCTGCTGACGGTTCGTTACACGTTCTGCACGGCGGCGATCGTGCCGCGCATCGTCTGCTGACGCTCAGCGCGCGGGGATCTTGCCTGCGGGCTTCGCCTTCGCGGCGGCCGGCTTCGCGGTGCTCTTCGCCGCGTCCTTCGCGGGGGCCTTCTTGTCCTTCGGCTCTTCCGCGGCGCTCACGAGGAGCTCCACGTAGTCGCGGCGCAGGCGCACGCGGTACGCTGGAACGTTGCCGTTGAACGCGATGCGCACCTGAGCGCCGCCGGGCGTGTTCGTCGTGCGGACGCGCGCGAAGCGAGCGTCGCGCTTGGCCATCCCGGCGCCCTGCTCCATGAGCTTGCGGTTCGGGATCAGCACGGTAAAGCCCATGGGATCGACGGCGCCGTGAATGGCGGCACCCGGACCGTCGAGCCGCAGCCGATGAATCGTCGGCAGGTGCAGCTTGCCGCGGCCGAACGCGGGTACGTCTTCCGGATTCATGTCCTTGCCGGACTTGCTCGCGGAAGCCTTCTTCGCGCTCTTGCCCGCGGGCTCGTCCACGAACTCTTCGTCCTCGGCGGCTTCGGGCTCCGCCGCTCTCGCCGCGGCGAGCTCGGCGGCCTCGACGGCCTTACCTTCCGCCGTCGGAGGCGGACCGAGCGGAGCCGGCTCCGCGGTGGCCATGGGCGTCGGGCCGAACAGCGGGACGTTCGCCGTCACCGGCGCGCCCGGCGGGCTCGTGAGCGACGCGGCGACGGACTCGGGCGCGACCTGAGCCGCGGCCTTGGTGTCGAGCTTTGCGGCGGGCTCTGCGGCCGCCTGCTTTTCGCCCGCGGGTTTCTCCGAGCGCATGGCGAACGCAAGCGTGGTCCCGAGCACGGCGATCCCCACGGCGCCCGCGAGGGCGGTCTTCTTGGTCAGCCGCCGGACAGCGGGCGCGCTCTCGGGAGCCTCGCCCTTGTCGTCGCGCTTACTGGCTTGCGGGCGGAGCCGCTTGCCGTCGAGCGACATGGGGCCCTCGGGCGGCGGCGACGTGCGTCGCTTCGTGGTCTCTCGTGTTCCGGCGCGCAGGGCGGCGAGCTTCGCGGCGGCGCCGCCGAAGAGCTTCGTCATGCCGGAGAGCGCGTTCGAACCGAGCTTGGCCGCGGCGATGCTCGCATCGCGCGCCTTGACGCCGGCGTTTTCCGCGGCCGTTCCGAGACGGCGTGCGGCGCGCGTGGCCGCCGGGATCGCGTCGTCGAGGTCGTCATCGGTCGCAGCGGGAACGTCGCCGGAGGGCGTCGTGTCTTCGGCGCTCGGCGCGTCGCCGGCGGAAAGAGACTCGGCGTCCTTCGGCGAAGGCTCGCGTTTCGCGCGCGCGTCGGTCGTCACGGCGCTCGCGTCGAGAACGAGCGACGCGGGTTTGACCGGCTCGCCGCCGAGGTCGATGACGGCGGGCTCCGGCGTGTCTTCGACGCCTTCGTAGCGGAGGGCGACGACGAGCTGGGGTACCTGGGTCTGCGGATCGACCACGACTTCGACGCCGTCGATGCGCGCTTCCCGTTTCCCGCCGGCCTCGAGATCCTCGATCTCGAGCTTGCGGCCTACCTTCAAGAACTCGAGGTTCGAGCCCACCTGGACCTTCTGCACGCCGCCCGTGCGGACGCGCGCCTTCATGGGCGCCCCGAGCCCTTCGATGTGGAGGCGGACCCGCGAGCCGCGCGCGGTCTCGTTCGAGTCGCCGCGGTCGATGTCGCGCTTCACGAGCTCGCGCAGCGAATCGACGCTGCGGCTGTCGAGCGCGGTGAACTTCACGCCGAAATCGCCCCCTTTCTTGCTTTCCTTGCGCCAGGCGACCACGCCCTCGACGACGATTTCGCGTCCCTGGTCCTCGAAGCGGCAGACGAGCGGCGCGCCATCCTCGGGCAGGTACGCCGTCCGGAGGTGCATGCCGCGGGCGCTTACGTCGAGCGCCTCGGCCTCGAACGCGGGTGTTCCCATGTCGTTGCCGCAGATCTCGACCAGCGTCTCGAGAGAAACCCGGTTCGTACCGGGCGAGCGTCGTTCCTGAACGTCGGTCATGGCTTGCCTCGCGACGAGCCGCGCAAAAGGGCCCGTCTGTCCATGGCGGATAGGGCTTCACCCGCGAAGGGGCCAAGTTTCCGGCCTGGCCAGGAATTTCCCGGAACCGTCCGGCGCTGCTACACCTTCCATATCGTGAGGCCGAGCACGAGGTACCTCTGGGCGGCCGGGCTCTTGTCGCTCGCGTGCGAGCGAGCCGGCGCGCAGCCTCGCCCGGCCGCCGCTCGAGCCCCGGTCGTCGCGAAGACGGCGCCGGCTCCGCTCCCCTCGGCGAAAGCCCCGTCGGAGCCCTGGGTGGAAGCGCTGCGCGCGGGTCGTTACGCCGCGGCTGCTCACGCGCTCGACACGCTCGGCGACCTCGGCAAGCGCCCCGAACTCGCCTTCGCCCGAGCGCGCGCCGCGCTCGAGCTGCGCGACTTTAGCCGCGCCGCCGAGCTCGCGAAGGATCTCGACACGAAGCTGCCGTTGCTCGAAGGCCGCGTGAAGCGGCTGCGCGCGGAATGCGAGCTCGAGGCGGGCCCGTATGCGGGGGCCGCGGAGTACTTCCTCGGGCGCGGAGATCCGGACTCGCTCGCGCGCGGGGCGCTCGCGCTCGAACGCGGCGGGGAGAGCGAC
>DASUTR010000363.1:0-2497 GCA_036374535.1 Polyangiaceae bacterium | reverse complement strand
AGGTCGAGGTGAACGGCGAGCAAGCCCACGAGCTCTACCGGTACCTGAAGAGCCGAGCGAAGGGGCTCCTCGGCACCGAATCGATCAAGTGGAACTTCACCAAGTTCTTGATCGACAAGAACGGCGACATCGTCCACCGCTTCGCCCCGGCCACCACGCCGTCGACGCTCGAAGCCCGCATTCAAGAGCTCTTGCGCTGAGCGCTGAGCGCGTCAGTCGCCCTGCCAGCGTTCGTCGCCTTCGACGAGCCATTCGAAGTTTCGCCGGAGCTCGGCCTGCATCGAGGGACCGTAGCTGTGCCCCGCTCCCTCGGCGTGCACGACGCGCGTCGCGACCCCGGTTTTGCCGAGGTAGCCGGCGCAGCGGCCGGCGCTCCGCACGCAGGCGGGCGAGCCGCACGCGAAGAGCACGCGTTCGCCCCCGCCGTCGTGGAAGCGGCGCGCGGAGTACGGCGACCACTCGTCGAAGAATCCGTTGCCCCCCTCGACGAGCGCGGCGCGCGGAAAGAGCTTCGGGCGCAGCGTGACGATGAGCGCTCCGTGTATCGCGCCCTGCGAGAATCCCGTGTAGAGCGCGCGCTCGTCGTCCACGCGACCGGCGTAGCGCGCTCTCAGCGCTGCCATGGCGGCGCGCACCTCTTTGTCGAGCGCGAAGTGGTCGGGGTAGTAGTAGTGCGCATCTTCGTGCGGAACTCGGGCGTCGGTGCGGCGGCCTTGCGGACACAGTACGAAGCCGCGGTCACCGACGATCTCGCGCCAGAGCTCGCAGTGCCATTCCGCGCGATCGCCCGCGCCGTGCGTTGCGACGAGCAGCGGGCGAGGGCCGCTCTCGCCATCGGGTACCGATACTACGGCGTCGTGGTACCCTTCGACCGGAAGCGTCGCGATGGGGCCATTGTCGTCGCCACCGCCGTCGGCGCGGGACACCGGGCTCATGGGCGCACAGCAGACGGTCCAAAGCGCCGCGAAACAGCACGCGGCGTTCTTCACGGTGAGCGACAAGCCTACGATGTAGCAAGAATTCCGGGCGCGAGGGTCCAGGCGGCCCGGATGAGCCGTCCGGTGGATTCGAATCGGCCCCCAATCCGAAACGATCGTCGCTAAGAACGTGCGGGGGGCCTCGAGCCGCACCTAACGACGACACGCCGGCGCGGAGCTCGACTAAGCTCGGAGCCGCGGATGGCAGGCCCGGACGACTCGCGAACTCCCGGACACGCCGACACGAGGGTGGTCTCTGTGCTCGTCGTCGACGACAGCGAGATCATGTGCGAGCTCGCCGCGCGGATGCTCCGCGGTTTCGGGTGCCGCGTCGAGGTCGCGTACGGAGGAAAGCACGCCATGGAGCTGCTTTCGGAGCGAGATTTCGACATCGTCTTGATGGATTGCCAAATGCCCGAGGTCGACGGCTTCGACGTCGTGCGCGTGTATCGCCTCGCCGAAAAGGACCGAGCAGACGGCAAACGCGTTCCCATCGTCGCCGTAACGGGCGAGACCGCCGAGGAGTGCAAGGCGGCGTGCCACGAGGCGGGAATGGACGACTATCTCGGAAAGCCGTTCACGAGCGCCGCGCTCAAGCGCACCATCGAGCGCTGGATCGGGCTACCGGCGGCGAAGAGCGAGCCCTAGGGCTGCCCGTCACAGCCGCCATTCGGGACGCGCTTGCGGGGGCGCCAACACGACACCCTTTTCACGCTTGAGCGCGAGCACGATCACGTCGGTCAAACGCTTCATGGCCTTCTCGCATGCCGGGCTCGGGTTCTTTACCGACGAGCCACGGCAGCTCGTGCGCTCGGCGGCCTGGGCACGGACCACGAGCTCGTCGCGGAGGAGTTGCTCTTGCACGTCCGCATCCAGGTACCGCCACACGATGCGGACGCTGTCCATCGGAGCCGGCACGTAGCTCACGAGCATCTCTTTGCGAATCGTCGCGCACGTGCCGTCCCAGCGCAGGATGTCGACGTCCGTCGGGCCGCTCACGACGACCTTTTGGGACGCGCCGGGGCCATTTTCGTGCAGTACGAGGACTTCTTCGCCGAACGCGAGCCAGCGGTCGCTGCGCTCGCCGTCGTAGACGTTGACGGGCTCGACGCGCTCGGCCTTCACGTACAGCCGTTGCCAGGGCGTTCCACGCGAGAACAGGAACAGCGCGAGCTCGGGATACTTCGAGCGGCACATCTTCTCGGCAAAGGCGCGGGGCGGCGTGCAGCCTTCCGCGCGAGAGGAGCAGTCGTTGGGTACGTCGCGGGTGAGCGCCGGGTTCTCGGCCGTAGGCTCCGGCTCGGGAGGAAGGGGCGCTTCCTTGGGGGAGGTCGGCGCGGAGGCGGTCCGCGTCGCGGGTGCCGGCGCTTCGGGTGCCGGCGCAATCGCCGAGCGTTGCGGTCCGCAGGCGCTGGCGCCCACGAGCGCGACCGCGGCGACGACGGAGTTCCAAGTCGAGAACGCTTTCGTTCGCATCGTTTTGCCTTCGGGCCTGCTCGAGAACGGCAGACGCCCGTCCC
>DASUTR010000362.1:0-12273 GCA_036374535.1 Polyangiaceae bacterium | reverse complement strand
AACGAAGACTGGAAGTTCCAGCGCGGCGACGCCCCGGACGCCGGCGGCTCCCTCGCCTACGACGCCATCGAAGATTTCGTACTCGCCACGGGCACGGACCTGATTCACGCGGGCGTCGCCGAAAAACCCAAACGCCCGAACGGCAATCCGGGCAGCTCCGTTTCGTACGTACGGACCGATTTCGACGACAGCTCGTGGCGCACGCTCGATCTGCCGCACGACTGGGGCATCGAAGGGCCCTTCGAGCAGGAGCTTCCGGGCGAGACCGGCAAGCTCCCCTGGCACGGCGCCGGCTGGTACCGAAAGTATTTCGAGCTCCCGGCCGCCGACCGCGGCAAACGCATCGAGCTCTACGTGGAAGGCGCGATGTCGTTCTCGTCGTTTTGGCTGAACGGCGAGTTCGTGGGCGGGTGGCCCTACGGCTACACGTCGTTCCGCCTCGATCTTTCTCCCGCGCTGCGATTCGGCGGGCGGAACGTGCTCGCCGTACGCCTCGACAACCCGGAGCTCTCGTCGCGCTGGTACCCCGGTGCGGGGCTCTATCGCAACGTCTGGCTCGTCAAGACCGGCGCCGTGCGCATCGCCCACCAGAGTCACTTCGTGACGACCCCGCGCGTGTCCGCGAAGTCCGCGCTCGTCAACGTCGACGCCGTCATCGAGAGCCCCGGCGACGAAAAGCTAGCGCTCGAAATGACGACGCGCGTGTACGAGCTCGACGTCGAGGGCAAGCGCGCGAAGAAACCGGTCGCCATCTCGCGAAGCGACGCGTTCGAGATCGAGCCGGAACGAGCGCACGAGGCCGCCCGCGCGAACCTCGTCGTCGTACCGCGCCCGAAGCTCTGGAGCCTGGAGCGGCGGAACCGCTACGTCGCCGTCACGACCATCACGTCCGCGGGGCGCGTGCTCGACGAGGTCGAGAGCACGTTCGGAGTTCGCACCATCGCTTTCGATGCGGACGACGGCTTTCGGCTGAACGGCAAGCGCGTCCCGCTGAACGGCGTATGCCTGCACCACGACCTCGGCGCGCTCGGCATCGCCGCGCACCCCCGAGCCATCGAACGTCAGGTCGAGCTCCTGCAATCGATGGGTGCGAACGCGATTCGCACGAGCCACAATCCTCCTTCGCCCGACCTTCTCGAGGTCTGCGACCGGCTCGGAATGCTCGTGATGGACGAGGCGTTCGACTGCTGGCGCCGCGGCAAGAAGCGCGACGAGGGCGCGTCCGATTCGGCCGCCCCCGCGCGCTATTTCGACTATGCCCGTGTGTTCGACGACTGGCACGAGCGCGATCTGCGCGCGCTCGTCCGGCGCGACCGCAACCATCCTTCGGTCGTGATGTGGAGCATCGGCAACGAGGTCATCGAGCAGTGGTTCTCCGACGGCTACCGGCTCGCCGAGCGGCTCGCCGGCATCGTGCGCGAAGAGGATCGCACGCGCCCCGTGACGAGCGCCTTCAACAACGACCAGGCCGGCTACATCGGATTCCAGCGGGCGCTCGACGTCGTCGGGTTCAACTACAAGCCGACCGCGTACCGAGCGTTCCACGAACGCCATCCCACGATCCCCACGCTGGGCGCCGAAACGGCGTCGACGCTGAGCTCGCGCGGCGAGTACTTCTTCCCGCTCGAGCCCGAGAACAAGGTCCACGGCCGCGTGAACTTCCAGGTAAGCTCGTACGATCTGTCCACGGCGAACTGGGCGGTGACGCCGGACGATGAATTCCAGGGCCTCGACGTAAGCCCCTTCGCCGCGGGCGAATTCGTCTGGACGGGCTTCGACTACCTCGGCGAGCCCACGCCGTACAACACCGACTCCACGAACATCTTGAACTTCTCGGATCCCGAAGAGCGCGCGCGCATGCAAGAAGAGCTCGACGCGCTCGGCAAGATCCGCGTGCCGTCGCGCTCGAGCTACTTCGGCATCATCGATCTCGCCGGGTTTCCGAAGGATCGCTTCTACCTCTACCAGGCGCGCTGGCGGCCGAATCTGCGCATGGCTCACGTGCTTCCGCATTGGAATTGGCCCGAGCGGGTCGGACAGGTGACGCCCGTGCACGTCTACTCGTCGGGCGACGAGGCGGAGCTGTCGTTGAACGGACGCTCACTCGGCCGGCGCAAGCGCAAGCGCCTCGAGTACCGCTTTCAGTGGAACGACGTGATCTACGAGCCGGGGACGCTCGAGGTCCGCGTCAAGAAGGGCGGCAAGCGCTGGGCGAGCGCGACCGTGCGGACCACCGGCCCCGCGCAGAAGCTCGTCCTCACGGCGGACCGCTCCACGCTGCGCGCGGGCGGGCGCGACTTCGCGTTCGTGACGGCGGCCGTCGCGGACGGACGGGGCGCGACCGTTCCCCGCCGGCACGACGCCGTTCGGTTCTCGGTGACGGGGCCGGGGACGATCGCAGGCGTCGACAACGGCGATCCGACGAGCTTCGAGGCGTTCCAGGCGAGCGAACGCCGGGCGTTCAACGGTCTCGCGCTCGTCATCGTGAGGACGTTGCGGGGGAAATCCGGCACGCTGCGGCTCCGGGCCGAGGCGGACGGCCTCGAGCCGGCCGAGCTGACACTGAAAACCCGCGCTTAGCCTCGAGTCGTGGAAATCCGGACACGCTCGGCCGCCCGAAAGCGCCCGCGCGCGTTCGAGAAGCCGGAGAGCGCTGGCGCGCTCGTTGCTAAGCAACCGGGCATGACTCCGACACCGTTCACGTTCGCTCTCCCCGGGCGACGCCTGCTCGTCGGCTCGGGCTGCGGCATGCGAGCCCGGGCGCTCGTCGCCGTTCGACTCGAACCCGCGTCCCTACCCGGCTCCTTGGCGGCGCCCGGCGCCGCGTTCGTCACCGACGACGGGCGCGCGCTCGCGTGGTTCGGCGACGGCAGGCCGTGCATCGTTCACCCGTCCTTGCGCGAGCTCTGCCGTCTGCACGGCGTGGAGGTCGAAGCGACGCTCGCCGCTTGAGGCGTCTAGAAGCTGCCGGTGCCGGGCTTCGGCGCCGCCGGGGCGGGTGCGGGCGAAGGAGAGGCCGCGGGCGGTGCGGCGGGCGCGGGAGGTGGCGGCAGCGGCGCCGTGTCGCTCGCGGGTGCGGGCGTGACCGGAGCCGTCGGAATCGGCGGAGCCGCGGGCGGAGGCGGCGCGACCGGAGGCGGTGCGACGGGCGGCGGAGCGGGTGTCCGCTGCCGCTCGCGCTCGATGATGCGCTGGCGGAGGTCGGCCTTCGCGTCGCTGCAGTTCTCGGTGACGACGATGCCGTAGATCGCCGAGCTCACGAACACGCCCGCGATGACGAAGTTCGTCGCGGCGAACGTGTCGCGATTGCCGCCGTCGTTCTGCTCTTCGAACTCGCTCTCGCTCTGACTGAGCGCGCCGATGCCCGTGAGCGCGCTACCGAGTCCGAACACGCCGTCGGCGACCTCGAGACCGGGCGTCGACGTGCAGTCGAAGTAGAGCATCTTCTCGTGGCGAGCCGGCGGCCCGTCCGCGAACAGAAACGAGCATCCCCCCGTAGCGACCGACAGTGCCATCGTGCCAAAAACCCACGCCAATCGAGCCATGGCCCCGTCCCATAGCTCGCCCGCCTCGCCGTGCCTAGCTCCCTTGCACCGGCAGGCGCCGCTTTTCGCTCGGTCACTTCGGCGCTAGAGAACGGCCATGGATCGCAGCGAGATCAAGGGCCCTACGTGCATGACGTGTTACGGAACGGGCGAAGCCGCGATGGGCTCGGGCCCCACCGATTGCCCCGATTGCGGCGGTTCGGGCGTCTTGCCGTCGCGCGGCGTGCTCGTCGAATGGCGCGCGCGCGACGTCGAGCGAGCGCACGCCAAGGGCGACGACGAAACCGCGATGCACGTGCGCTGGTTGCTCGCCGAGCTCCGCAACGCCCGGCGCGCGCTCAACGAAATCATCGCTCTCGCCCACGACGTGGAGGACGAGGATCGCATCGCGCAACGCATCCGCTTCGTCGCGAACCAGGCGCTCGGAACCTACGACGTCGTATCCGAACGAGATTCCGCGAAGCCCGCCGCGTCCGCTGCGACTACTCGGTGATCGAGACGAGCGTACCGTCGCGCAACGAAAACGCTCCGTGCCAGCCGCGCGGCACCGAGGGCTCGGTGAAGTGGAAGAGCCAGCGAGCGTCCAGCGGCGACAGGTTGACGCAGCCGTGACTCCTCGGAACGCCGAACGCGTCGTGCCAGTACGCCGCGTGGAACGCGTAGCCCCCGCTCCAATACTGCACGTACGGGACGTCGCGTAGATCGAACTCGTCGCCGACCTCGTCGCCGCTCATCGTGGCGGTGAGGTGCTTCGTGTGCACGAGAAATTCCCCGCGCGGCGTCGCTCGGCTCTCCGCGGGATCGGCGAGCCCGTCGGAGCCCGTCGAGACGAGCGTCGCGAAGACCGGCTCTTTGCCGACGTACGCGACGAGCGTCTGTGCGCCGATGGCCACGTGAATCCACGTCCGCGCGCCCGTCGCCCACGGCGGCAGGCGCTTCGGTGGATCGATACGAACGAGCTCGGTCTCGGCGATCCAGTCGCCCGCTCCGCTCTCGACGTAACGGCGACTCCCGATCAGGGCGCTCCGTCCGCTCAACGCGAACCCCTCGCGAAAGCGCGTCGCCCGGGCGATGGAGAGGCCGCGTTCGGGACCTCCCGCGTACAGCAACGCGTGACGCGAACGGACGAAGCCGACCGGCAACCGCACGTCGCCGGCCAGCGGAACCCCGCGGAATTCGCTCGCGCGCACCCGATTCACGCGGTCGAGCGGAACGAGCTCGAGATCCGTCGTAAGCCCGAAGCGGCGCCCCTCGTGCTCGTGCACGGTAAGCAGCGCGAACGCGCTGTTCGCGACGGCGCGCGCCGCGCCGCTCGACGCGGGGCGGGCGAACCCGAACACCGTGGGCAGGCTCTTGCCTTCGGCGAGGAGCGGCGGAAGAGGCGCGGTTTCGAGGTTTTCCCAACCCGGAGCGGGGCGCGCAGCGCGCTTCGGCGACCCGCCCTCGACCTCCGCTTGCTCCACACCGTTCGGGAGCCGCGAATAGAGCGGCGGGGGAACGCCTTTCGATTGCGCATAGGCGTACGGCAGCGGATCGTCGCGCTGGGGGCGCGGCCGGGCGAGCTCCGCCGCGGGGTTCGAAGCATCGAGGCTCGCCGTGGGGCCCACGCAGACGAACCCTTCGGGCGCGACGCCGTACCAGCCGTCCGCGCAACCGTCCCCCCGCACCGGCGTCGGGTCGCGCTTCACGCGCTCGCCGAGCCTCAGATAGCCGAGCTTCGGCGACTTCTTGCTCGGGCGCGAATGGACGAATGCCTCGCGCGCGACCGCGACGAGCTCGGGCGCTCCCGCGGGCTCGAGTGCCGGCTGCTCGTCTTGCCGAGTCTCCTCGGGCGGCGTTTCGGCGCGCCGCTCCGCCGGAGCTTCGAGGGCGCGGCTCGGCTCCGGAAGGGAGGCGGCCGGGGCTTCGCGCGGAGCCGGCACTTCCCGCGGCGCGGGCGCTGCAGGCGCCGAGACCCGCGAAAAGGGCGCGGGATCCGGCCCGATGGGGGGCGGCTCCCCGGGCGCGGGCGCGACGACGGCCGAGCACCCGAAGAGCAGGGCGCACACGGCGGGGCGAAGGCGAGTCACGACCGCCCTTGTTAGCCACGGAGCCCGGTCGCTGGCCCACTTCCCGGCGAACCCTCGGGCCCGCCCCCGCGCGTCAGTCGTCGTCGGGCGTTCGGTCGCCCGCGAGATGGAGCGCGAGGGCGGCCAAATCGGCGGCAATATCCGCTATTTCCGTGGCGTCGAGCGCCGGCAAGTCGGCGAGGCGCGTCTCGATATCGGAGAGCTCGGCTTCGGGATCCGCCCGCGGCCGTTTCGTGCCGAGCTCGCGGGCGCGTTCGCGGATCTCACGAAACAATCGCCGCTCGGAGCGGGCCCCGCGCCCGTCGAGGTCGTCTTCGTCGTCCGATCCGAACGCTTCCGAGCGGCGACGACGGCGCGGCGGCTCGGGTTCCGGCACCGCGGGCCGCGGCTCCCCGGCGAGGCGCGACTCGAGCGTCCGGCGCTCCGCCTCGGCGCGCGCAAGACGCTCGAGCGCGGAGGTGAGGAGCTCCGCGTACGACGTACCGGAAAGCGCGTGGTTCGCTCGGGCGGCGTCGAGCTCCTCGAAGAGCTCGCGCCATCCCTGCGCGGGAGGCGCCATGCGCTCGGCGCGCTGCTCGGCTTCGGCGAGCTTCTCGCGGAGCGCCTGCACGGACTGCCACGCCGCGCGCTCGGTATGCTCGATCCAGAGCTTGTTCGTCGGCACGGACCTCGAGACTAGCCGAGCAGCGGGTCGGACGCGAGGCGTGCGCTCAGAGCCATTGTCCGGCTTCGCGTAAGTATTCGAGATATTCGCGCTCTTCGGCGCTGCTTTCGCGACCGAGCACGGCGTTGCGATGCGGAAAGCGTCCGAAGCGCGCGATCACGTCGAGGTGCTTTCGCGCGAAGTCGACGCCCGCTCGCGTCATCGCGCGCCACTCGGCCGGTGCGCCGAGCGCGTAATGCACGGCGTTTCGGACGGCGCGTTTCTGGAGCTCGAGGTCTTCGGCGTGCGAAAACGGCAGCGTCAAGAACATGTGATCGAGCGCGTCGAGGCCGTCGAAGAGCTTCGTATCGTAACCGGATGCCGAGAGCGCGACCGCCTTCGAGTCCGCCGCGAACGACTGCGGCGTGCCGCGGTAGATGTTGCGCGGGAATTGATCGAGCAGAATCACGAGCGCAAGCCGCCCGCGCGCCGTCGCGGCCCACCCGTCGAGCTCGCCGCGCAGAGCCGCCTCGACCAAGCTCCGGAATTGCTCGTCGATCTGGCGATCGATTTCCTTTCCGCCCATGAACCAGATCTTCTGGCGCGCGGCGAGCGCGTCCTCGGTCGTGGGTTTCGGCTCGAGCCAAAACGAAAGCACTCTGTCCTGGTCGCTCATGCAGCGAGTATCGGCCGCGGCAACGGGGCTCGCAACCCGCGGAACGAGCGCGCCGCCGCTATTTTGCGGGCGCCGCGCGCTTGCCGAGCCCCACCAAGAACACCTCGGAGCTCTGGCTCCTGGTCGCGTCGGGGCGGATGACCTGAGAGCGAGCGTAAGCCGCGCCGAGCGCGCGACGCGCTTCTTGGAAATCGCCGCTCATGAAGAGCTTGCCGGCGAAATGCGACCCCTCGCGACCGAGCGCGCTCGCGACGTCGAGCGCTCGCATGAGGAGCTCGAAGCTCCGGGCCTGGTCGCTCGTCTTCGAACCCGACGTGCTCGGCGCCATGTCGCTCAAGACGACGTCGTAAGGAGCGAACGTCGCGAGCGCTTCGTTCTCGAGCGCGAGCGCGTCGCCCTCGACGACCGTCACGTTCGGCGCGAACGCCTGGAGAATGGGCGAACGATCCACGGCGAGCACGCGCCCGCTCGGCCCGACGCGCTCGCTCGCGTAGAGCGACCACGAGCCCGGCGCCGCGCCGAGGTCGAGCACGCGCTGTCCGCGCGACAAGAGCCGCACGCGCCGATCGATTTCCTGGAGCTTGAAGACGCTGCGAGCCGGGTAGCCCTGCGCCTTGGCGGCGCGCGTGCGCGCGTCGGGTCCGGCGTAGGGATTTTTGCGGCCCATGGATCGCGTGAGTAGCACGCCGCTGTCGCCCGCCGCGCGGAATGCTAAGCTCGGACCGTGGCACGAACGGGAGATTCGGGGCTTCGGCTCGCGACGGCGGCGTTTCTATTCGCGGCGGCGGTCATCGCCTGCGGAGGCGAGTCCAAGACCAACGACGGAGGCGGCGACGACGGCGACGACGACGAGCGCGGCGGCACGGCGGGCACCGGGGGAGGCTCGGGCGGAAGCACCGCGGCACGCGGAGGCTCGGGCGTCACCGGCGGTTTCCCGTCGGGAGGGTCCGGGGCCAATCCGTCGACGCGGGGGGGAACCGGCAACGTCGATCCGATCGAACCGCCGGGGCCGTCGTTCTGCGGCGGCCTTCCGTGCGATCCACCGCTCGCGTGCTGCCTTTCGACGGGCGAATGTTTCGACCCGGCGAACGATGGCGTCCGCGGCTGCGCCCTGCCGCCGCCCGACGACGATCCTCAAGGTCGTAAGCCGTGCAATTCGAGCGCGCAGTGCGAGCCGAACGAATATTGCATGACGGAAGGCGCGCTCTGCGTAGGAACGGGCCACTGCCAGCCGATCGACAATTGTGGGAGCTGCGAGAGCGGCGATCCCTCGATAGATTTTTGCCGCGTCTGCGGCTGCGACGGGAACACGTACCCGAACGTCCAAACCATGTGCCGGGCCGGCGTGAACGCCGTCGGACCGAGCGGCGTCGGCTGCGGCGAGACGGGCATGGAAGGCGGCGCGGGCTCGAGCTCCATCGGTCCGCGCCCGTACACGTCGTGCGGTCACGACGCGCAATGTCCCACCGGGAGCTTCTGCTGCACGCTCAACGCGCGCTGCTACGCCGAATCCGATCGCGACATCTGCATCCCGCCTCCCCCCGGCGCGCGCATCGCTTGCAAGACGACGGAAAATTGCGGCGATCTCGAGTATTGCCGCGGTGACGGCTGCAACGGGCCCGGGGGCTGCGTCTCGATGGGCAGCGGCCCCGGCGACTGCGGCGTCACGCTCGAACCGGTCTGCGGCTGCGACGGCGTGAGCTACACGAGCGCGGCGTGCGCCGACCAGCAAGGCGTGCGCGTCGAGCATGACGGCGAATGCAACTGATCGCGGCGCGGCCCGTCAGCCGGCGGACAACAGAACGCTCTTGCTGGGAACCGGGCCGTCCGGTCCGTCGGGACAATCGAGACCCGCCTTCACGTCTTTGAGCTGACGCACGGAAACGCGCGCCCGCTTCGCGGCGTCGTGGAGCGTGCGCCGGAGCGCTTCGCGTGGGGTCTTGCGGTGATTGGTGACGGCGAGGAGCGTTCCGCCCGGCGCGAGCACGCCGAGCGCGCGCTCCGCGGCGACCCCGTAATGCTCGCGCACGCTGAACGCTCCGCCGCCCGCTTTCGTCGCGAAGCTCGGCGGATCGAGCACGACGACGTCGAAGCGCTCCCCGCGCTTCGCTGCGCGCGCGAGCCAATCGAGCGCGTCGGCCTGAACGAAGCCGTGACCGGCAGGATCGACGCCGTTCTCCCGGAAATTGTCGCGCGAAATCTCGAGCGCGCGCCGCGAAACGTCCACGTTCACGACGCGGGCGGCGCCGCCGAGCGCGGCCGCGACGCCGAAGCTCGACGTGTACGAGAAGAGATTGAGCACGCGGGCACCCCGCGAGAGCTCGCGCACGCGCCGCCGGTTGTCCCGCTGATCGACGAAGAGACCCGTCTGCACGCCCCGCCCGAGCTCGACCAGGATCCTCATGCCGTGCTCGGTCACGGCGAAACGCTCGGGCGCCGCCTCGCCCGCGAGCGGAGCGTGACGGTCCGTTCCGGTTCGTTCGTTCGTCGGCCCGCGGGCGCGCACCGTGAGGTAAACGCCCCGCGCTCCGCGCTCGACGAGCGCTTCGGCCACGAAGCGCGCGCGGCGCTCGGCTTCCGGCGACGAGACCTGGAGCACCGCGAAGTCGCCGTAGCGGTCGAGGACGACGCCCGGGAGCTCGTCGCCGAGCTCGTTCGCGAGCCGGTAGGCGTCGGTGAAGCGAGCGAGCGGCGCACGCAGCACGGCGGCATCTTCGAGCCGCGCGGCGAGCTCGGCGTCCGAACCGAGCGGCGGCGGCTCGCCGAGGAGCCACGCCGAAAAGCCCGGCGGCACGGGCGCTTCGAAGCGTTCGCCGTCGAGCACGAGCTCGAGCGCGTGCAGGAGGAGCCGCGGCGCGGCTTCACCACCGTACTCGGCGTCGCCCGCGACGGGCGCGCCCTCGTGGGAAAGCTGCACGCGAAGCTGGTGCGTGCGTCCGGTGTCCGGCCGGAGCTCGACGAGCGCCCGCTCGCCCGCGCGTTCGCGAAGACTCGCGACCGAGCGCGCCGCCACGCCCTCTTCCCGAACGACCCGCGTCGAACCGCGCTCGGTGACCAGCCGGTGCTCGAGCGTCACCGGGCCGCGTTCGAGCCGGCGCGCGAAATCTTTCGAACGCAGCGTGACGGCCGCGACGTAACGGCGCTCGAAGCGGTGCTCTTCGATCGCGCGAGCCACCGCGGCGTTGCGCTCGCGCGCCGTCGTGAACGCGACGACCCCCGACGTTCCGAGATCGAGCCGCTGGTGGACGCCGACGTACCCGTCGCCCCCGCGCGCCCGCAGCCACTCCGAAAGTCGCGTCACGAGATCCGCGCCGAGGGTCTCGTCCCCGCCGTGCACCGGAATGCCGCTCGGCTTGTCGACCACGAGCAGACCGCCGTCGTGACGGAGCACGCGCGCATCGCGAAACGGCACGACGAGGGGTTCGAACGCCATGAAACGGCTTGCCCGAGGGCGGCGCGGCCACCCTATGGCAGATCTGGCACAGCGCACCACCGTCGTGCACCGAAGATCTCGAGCTCGGGCTCGTGGATGCGAGCATCGCGGCGCTGGCCGAGCGGCTGCGCCGTTGCGCGGGCTCGCGCTGACTCAACCCCCGCGCCGCGGCAGAACGTCGTACGATTCGCCCGCGACGGTCGGGAACTCGACGACCCCCGGTTCGGGGCGGGTCGCGTCCACGGGACCCGCGGCGGAGCGCACGTCCACCCCACCTTGCGTGCGAAGACGACAGCGCGCGCCGCGCTTCGAGCGCAGTACGGCGCGCTCGAGGGCGCCGCCCTTCCACGTGAAGTCGAGCTCGAAGCCGCCGCGAGCCCGCAGGCCCGTGACGCTGCCGCTCCCGAGCGCGCTCGGGAGCGCGGGCAGGAGCGCGATTTCACCCGCGTGGCTCTGGAGCAGCATTTCCGCGAGGCCCGCCGTAACGCCGAAATTCCCGTCGATTTGGAACGGGGGGTGGGCGTCGAGGAGGTTCGGGTACACGCCGCCGCGTTCATGAGCGGCGTCGTCCGCGAGCTCTAGCATGTTGCCGAGCATGAGGAGCGCGTGGTCCCCGTCGAGCAGGCGCGCCCAGAAGTTGACCTTCCACGCCATCGACCAGCCCGTGCCGCCGTCGCCGCGGAGCTCGAGCGAGCGCCGCGCGGCGGCGAAGAGCTCGGGCGTCGCCTGCGTGATCTGCCGCCCCGGGTGCAGTCCGAAGAGGTGCGAGACGTGACGGTGCTTGTCCTCGGGGTCGTCCCAATCGCGGCTCCACTCCATGAGCTGGCCGTGCTTGCCGACTGCGGGAGGAGCGACGCGACCGAGCGCGCGACGGACCTTCTCGACGAAGAGCTCGACCGAGCCGTCGCCGAGGACGGCTCGCGCTTCGAGGACGTTCGTGAAGAGGTCCCAAACGAGCGAGCGATCCATGGTCGCGCCCTCGCTCACGGCGAACTCGCCGTCGGGCGTCTTGAACTTGTTCTCGGGCGACGTCGACGGGCTCGTCGTGAGGCCGCCCTTGCCGTCGTCGATCAGGAAATCGAGCAAGAACTCCGCGGCGGACTGCATCACGGGGTAGACGCGCGCGAGGTACTCGCGGTCCCCGCCGAAGCGGTAGTGCTCGTAGAGGTGCTGGCAGAGCCACGGCGCCGACATCGGCCAGCACGCCCACATCGGATCGCCCTCGCCGTAGGCGCCGACCTGCCCCGTCTGGCGCCAGAGATCGGAGTTGTGGTGCGACACCCAGCCGCGGCAGCCGTAGTTCACTTCCGCCGTCACGCGCCCGTTCTCGGCGAGCTCGCCGATGAACCGAAGCAGCGGCTCGTGGCACTCCGCGAGGTTCGTGACCTCGGCGGGCCAGTAGTTCATCTGGGTGTTGATGTTGATCGTGTAGTTCGAGCTCCACGGCGGATGGAGGTGGTGATTCCAGATCCCCTGAAGATTCGCGGGCTCGGTGCCGGGGCGCGAAGAAGCGATCAAGAGGTATCGCCCGTATTGAAAGAGCAACGCGATGAGCGCCGGATCGGAAGCGGGCGTGAAGCGGCGCACGCGCTCGTCCGTCGGAAGCGCGCTCGCCGTGGTCATTCCGAGGTCGAGCTCGACGCGACGAAACAGCGCTTGGTGGTCGGCGACGTGGCGCGCACGCAAGAGCGCGAACGATTGCTCGGCGGCGCGCTTCGCGTCGTCCTGCGCGCGCTTCGCGACGCTCTCGCTCGACGCCTGCGGCTTCTCGAAACCCGAGTAGCTCGTGCGCGCCGCGAACAAGAGCGTGACGCCCGTGGCGTCGCGCACGCGAAGCACGTCGCCGTCGACGCTCACGGAGCCTTCACGCGGAACGGCGAGAACGTGGCAAGCGAACGCGAGCGGTG
>DASUTR010000361.1:0-3030 GCA_036374535.1 Polyangiaceae bacterium | reverse complement strand
CGCCGGCGTCCAAAAACTGCTCTTAAAAACATCCTCTACTAAGAGCCAAGAAAACTCGCCGCTCGCTCAAAAAAATGCGCGGTCGACCCGTGAAAATAATTGATCCCTGGGCGCGCGTTCCGGCGCGACGCAAGAAATGCGAGGCGCGCGGCGCTACGCCTGAAAATTTTCTATGCGAGTCGTCGCTCGCCCGACTCGATGGGTCCCCAGAGCAGCCGAGTCGTGTACTCGAAGCGTACGATGCCGTTGACGGCGTACGCGTCGTAAATTCGGGCGAGCTCCGCGTAGAACCGGTCGTGAGCGGGGTGTCCCGGGGGCGGAACGTACGACGAGGACCGCGCGCGGCCCACCAATCCTTCGCGATCGAAGTCCTGCGCGCTCGCGAAGGCGAGCGCACGGTATCCGTCCGGAGCGAAGAATTCGGCGAGCGCCGCGTCCGACACCGCGTCTTGGTTGTTCACCTTCGCGTAGTCGAGGGAAAGCGTACGCAGGAGCTCCTCGTACGCCGAGAGAAACGCCGTCGCGTCGCGCGAGCGATCGTTCCACGCGAGCGCGACAGAGCGTCCGGGGCGCACGATGCGCGAGAACTCGCGCCGGCACGCGTCGCGATCGAACCAGTGAAATGCCTGCGCGGCGAACACGAGGTCGACGCTCTCGCCGGCGAGCGTCGTCGCCTCCGCGCGTCCGGCGACGCTCGTGAAACCGCGCTCCGCCGCGAGCGCGCGTTCCGCCGCCCCGCGCATCGCGGCGTTCGGCTCGACGCCGTACACGCGGTGCCCGCGTGCGAGCAAGGGCGCCGTCGCGATGCCGGTACCGGAGCCGATGTCCGCGATGACCGACGGCACGGAGAGCCCGCACTCGCGCTCGAGGGCGTCGAAGAGCGCGCTCGGATAGGACGGGCGATACTTCACGTAGTCTTCCACGCGCGTCGAAAAGCGCTCGGTGGCGTCGGTCACGCGGGCTACGCTAGCGCCGAGGCCCGACGATGAAAGGTCGAAAGCTCGCCGAGCGACTGATCGCCGCTCCCGGCAAGAAAATCTCCCTGCAGAAGTACCGCACCGACTGGACGGCGGGGGTGAAAAAGGAGCAGGCCGCCGCGCTCCTCCAAGCCAGCAAGGAGAAGCTCGCGCTGCGCCAGAGCATGCTCTACGCGCAGGATCGCTGGGCCGTGCTCGTGATCTTCCAGGCGATGGATGCCGCCGGCAAGGACGGCACCATCAAGCACGTCATGAGCGGCGTGAATCCTCAGGGCTGCCAGGTGTACAGCTTCAAGGCACCGTCGCCCGAAGAACGGGACCACACCTATCTCTGGCGTTCGGTCCGAGCCCTGCCCGAGCGAGGCCGCATCGGTATCCACAACCGTAGCCACTACGAGGAAGTGCTGGTCACGCGAGTCCACCCCGAGATCCTCGACGCGCAGCAGCTTCCCGACGAGAAAAAGACGAAGCACGTTTGGAAGCAGCGCTTCCGGCAGATCAACGACTTCGAGCGTTACCTCTTCGAGAACGGCACCCTCGTCGTCAAATTCTACCTGCACGTGTCGCGCGCAGAGCAGAAGCGCCGCTTCCTCGAGCGCATCGATCACCCCGAGAAAAACTGGAAATTCTCGCTCGGGGACGTACGGGAGCGCGCGCATTGGAAAGAGTACATGCGCGCCTACGAAGACGTGTTCACCCAAACCAGCACCGAGCACGCGCCCTGGTACATCGTCCCCGCGGACAACAAGTGGTTCATGCGCGTGGCCGTCGCCGAAATCATCAACTTTCGCCTGAAGCAAATCGACCTTCATTACCCCACGCTCGAAAAATCGCGCCTGAACGAGCTCGCCGAAGCACGAAGCCTCTTGCTCGCCGAGAACGAGTAGCCGTCCCGCGGGGCGACGCCGAACGAGGGAACGTTCAGCCGGCGGAGCCCGGCGCCGGGCCGAAGTGGACCTCGCGTTCGGCGAGGCGCTCGGCGCTCATGTCGGGCGCGGGTGGGAAGAGCGAGGCGAAGCGTTCGGCCATGGCGGTGATGGTGAGGCTCGGGTTCACGGCGAGATTCCCCGGAATGACGCTGCCGTCGCAGACGTAGAGGCCGGGGTGACCGAAGACTTCGTGGTGCGCGTCGATGACGCCGTCTTCGGGCGAGGTGCCGATGCAGCAGCCGCCGAGGATGTGCGCGGTCGCGGGCGTGCGCAGCAAAACCTCCGAAATGATGTTCTGAGGCTCGCCGTGAATTTCCTCGGCGAGGAGCTCGGCGGCTTCCTGCGCCACGGGAAGATAGCTCGGGATGGGCTTGTCCGTGGTCGCGCCGCGGAGAGCTCTCCACGGCCGGAGCAGCGACCGCCCGAGCCGCAGCCTGAGGTGCTGATCCACGGTCTGCATCACGAGGAGAATCAGCGTGCTTTTCGCCCAGTCGGCGACGGTGAGCAGGCGCAACATCGCGGGCAGCCGCGTGAGCAGGCGCCACAACATCTTGAGCGGACGCGTGACGGCGTTGCCGTCGGGCGTGAGCGGCACGCCGAGCAGACGCATGGCCCCGGAGCCCGAGGGATAGCGGACGCTCTCGATCTTGGTGAGCGAGTTCGGGTGGAACGCGGCGCCGATGGCGATGCCGCGCGAGAGCTCGCGGTGGCGTTCGAAGCTCGTCGCCCCGAGCAGGCTTTCGCCGTTCGTGCGCACGAAGTCGCCGAGACGTCCGGAGACGTTCGGCAGCGTGCGGTGAACGTCGCGATTTTCGAACAGGAGCTCGACGGTACCGAGCACCCCGGCGGCCAGTACGACGCGCTTGGCACGAAAGCGCGGACCGGAGCGCGGGAAGAGCGACGTCGTGCTCTTCGTTTCGATGAAGTAGCCGTCGTCCGGCAGCGGCACGAGGCGCGTCGCGCGCGTTTCGGGAAAAATGCGCGCCCCGAAGCGCTCGGCGAACCAGAGATAGTTGTAGTCGAGCGTGTTCTTCGCGCGGTAGCGGCAGCCCACCATGCAGCCGCCGCACAAGACGCACCCGGCGCGCTCCGGCCCGGCCCCCGCGAAGTAGGGATCGGCGACG
>DASUTR010000360.1:0-7203 GCA_036374535.1 Polyangiaceae bacterium | reverse complement strand
GGGAGTAGCTGAGCTCGCTGCGGAAGCGGTCGAGGAAGCGCGCGTCGATCTTGGTCGGGTCGACGCCTTCCTTGACGTGGAGCTTGATGGTGTTGAACGAGTGACGCGGCGCCTCGAGGTCGACCTTGTCGCGAAGTTTCTTGTACGTCTCTTCGGTCGGGCGCTCTTCGTCCTTGAGGAAGCCGTAGACGCGCGTGAGCTCGAGGCGCATGTCCTCGTAGTAGTTGTTGCGCTTGTCCTTGATCGCCTCTTCGACGTCGACCGTGTAGACGAGGCGGAGGCCGCCGCGGAGATCGAGCCCGGAGACGAGGCGCCGGGAGACGTGGTCGCGGACGTACTCGGGGCAGGGGAATTTCCCGCCACTCATGCCGTGGAGCGTCGGCCAGAGAGCGACGAACGCGAGCGTCACGACGCTCACGTTCAGCGCCGCGCGCAGCCGCCACGACGTATCCATCACGTCGACCGTCGCGAACCAGACCGACAGCGAAAGCAGGGCGACCGCGACCATCGGCCAGAACGCGTCGGCCCACGCGGCTCCGGCCGCGCCTGCGGCGAGCGTCGCGGCGATGATCAAGAGGAGACGGTGGGCGCGACGCACGCCGCTCGCTACGAGCAGAGCGAGCGACAGCACGCCGAAAACCGACGTGAGGACGAGCTGGGGGGTGAGGGGCGGCATCGCCGGCTACTTCTTTTCCGCAGCGGCGGCCTGCGTCTCGGCGGAGTCCTTGCCGAGGATTCCCGAGCGCAGCACGTCGATCTTCACGCCCGGCGCGATTTCGATCTTCGCGATGCGTTCGTTCATTTCGACGAACTTCCCGACGAGGCCACCCTGCACGATGATCCGATCGCCCTTCGCGAGCGACGAGAGGACCTTTTCCTGTTTCTTCTGCTGCGACCGGCTGCTCCAGAACATGAAGAGGAGCAGCGGCACGATCATGATGAAGAGCGGAAGGAGGCTCCCCATCGGTTCGGGCGGCGGCGGTCCACCGGCGCCAGGCGGCGCTCCCTGTGGCGCGCGGACCTCGCCCGCCGGCTCGCGCCCGGGCGCCGGAGGAACGTTTTGAAATGCAAAATTGAGCGCCGTCACCGGAATTTCCGTCGGCTGCTTAGCGCGAAAACCAGCTGAGGGGGAGGCCAATCGGCACCCGCGCCACAATCGCCGCCCCTTTGATGCCCGCGCCGGGCCGGCCGGTCGCGAACGGGCGCTTGACAGCCAAGGGGGCGGGTTGTACGCCCTCTACCCTGTTTCTTCCCCGGGAATCAGCTGCCGCTGGTGAAAGCCAGCCGGTGACAGAGGCGCGTAGCTCAGTGGTAGAGCACTACCTTGACACGGTAGGGGTCGTTGGTTCAATCCCAATCGCGCCTACAAACTACGCAGATTCCGCTGCCGTACCCACCCGCACGCACAGCACGTCGATGACGGAATGACCTCGCAGCCTGGGCGCAAGACGCCAGGCGAGCTCTTGAGGGAGAAGGGGCAGCTCGCCGAGGACATCGTAGCCGTCCGCATCGGGTCACGGACCGTGGACCTCCATACGCCTGTCGATCCGACGTCGGACATGGTGCCGCTCCGCGCGAGCGACCCGGCGGGGCTCCAGGTGCTTCGTCATTCGGCGGCGCACGTCATGGCCGACGCCGTTCAGCGGCTGTTCCCCGGCACGCAGGTCACCATCGGGCCCGCGATCGATTCGGGCTTCTATTACGACTTCTCGCGCCCCGAAGGGCAGTTCACCGAGGAAGAGCTCGCGAAGATCGAAGCCGAGATGAAGCGGATCATCGCGGCCAAAAAGCCCTTCTACCGCGAGCTTTCGAACCGCCCGTCGGCGCACGCGCTCTTCGAGGGCATGGGCGAAAAGTTCAAGCTCGAGGTGCTCGCGGCGGTTCCCGAGGGCGAAGACATCTCGCTCTACCGTCACGGGAGCCCGGAACGTCCGGAGGGTACGTGGATCGACCTCTGCGAAGGTCCCCACGTGCCGCACACCGGGCACATCGGCGCCGTGAAGCTGCTCTCCGTGGCAGGCGCTTACTGGCGCGGTGACGAGCGGAACCCGATGCTCCAGCGCATCTACGGCACCGCCTTCCCGACGCAGGCGGCGCTCGAAGAGCATCTGCGCCTGCTCGAAGAGGCGCGCGCGCGCGATCATCGAAAACTCGGTAAAGAGCTCGAGCTCTTCTGGTTTCACGAATACGCGCCGGCGATGCCGTTCCTCTTGCCGCGAGGCGCGTCCGTCTACAACCGGATGATCGACTACGTGCGCTCGCTCTACGTGCCGTACGGTTACGAAGAGATCATCACGCCGCAGATCTTCGACAAGCGTCTGTTCGCGACGAGCGGTCATCTCGAAAACTACGCCGAGAACATGTACTTCCCCGTCGCGTCCGACGCGATCGCGGAGCACGGGAAGAAGGACGCCGCGTCGCTCGCCGAGCACCCCATGGTCGAGTGGGGGCTCAAGCCGATGAACTGCCCGGGACATTGCCTGCTGTTCGGCGGCAGGCGCCGGAGCTACCGCGAGCTCCCGTGGCGCGTCGCCGATTTCGGGCGCCTTCACCGCTTCGAACGCGCGGGCGTGCTGCACGGCCTCGCGCGCGTGAGAAGCTTCTGCCAGGACGACGCCCACGTCTTCTGTACCGACGAGCAGCTCGAGAAGGAGACGCTCGACTTCATTCGGATGCTCTTCGAGGTGTACGCGGCATTCGGCCTCACCGACGTGTCGATCAAGCTCGCGCTCCGCCCGGAAAAGCGCCTCGGTTCCGACGAAGTCTGGGATTCATCGGAGGCGGCGCTCGAGCGAGCGCTCCTTGCCTACGGCGCTCCGTTCGAAAAGCTCCCGGGAGAAGGCGCGTTCTACGGCCCGAAGCTCGAATTTCACGTGGTCGATGCGCTCAAGCGCGCCTGGCAGCTCGGGACCATCCAGCTCGACCGAAACCTGCCGGCACGCTTCCACCTCGAATACGTGGGCAGCGACGGCGGCTTTCACCAGCCGATCATGCTGCACCGTGCCGTGTTCGGTTCGCTCGAGCGTTTCTTTGCGATCTACGTCGAGCACGTCGCCGGAAAATTCCCGGTCTGGCTCGCGCCCGAGCAAGTCGCGCTTCTCACGGTGAGCGAGAAGCACGCCGAGTACGCCGAGCGCGTCCGCCGTGAGCTCGCCGCCGCGGGTCTTCGCGCCGTGGTCGATGCGGGGTCGGACAAGCTCGGCGCCAAGATCCGAAACGCACGAAACATGCGCTACCCGTACCTCGGCGTGCTCGGCGACAAGGAAGCCGCAGCGGGACTCATCGCGCCTCGCTCACGCGACCACGGCGACTTGCCTCCCATGCCCATCGCGGAGTTTCGCGACCGCCTGGTTGCCGAAGCCCGCATCCCCAAGCCCCAAACGGCATGACGAGGAAACTCCCGCGCCCCGCGGACGATTGAACCCCATGAACCGACCCGTAGGACCAAAACCCCAAAAGCTCGTCGGGCAAAATGCCCGCAGATAGGAAAAAGGCAGTGATTTCATGGCTCTAGGAGGAGGCCGGCGCTTCAGCAGGGAGCCGCGGGGCCCCCAAATTCGCATCAATCACCGCATCCGCGTGCCCGAAGTGCGCGTCGTGGCGGAGGACGGCTCGAACCTCGGGGTCATCACGACCGAAGCGGCGCTGCGCCGCGCGGCAGAGGTGGGCCTCGACCTCGTCGAGGTGAATCCGAAAGCGACGCCCCCGGTCTGCAAGATCCTCGACTTCGGTAAGTTCAAGTACGAAGAGAAGAAGCGACAGCGCGACGCCAAGCGAAAGCAGACCGTCGTCGAGGTAAAGGAGATCAAGCTCCGACCGAAGACGGACGATCACGATCTCGACGTCAAGGTACGCGCGGCTCGGAAGTTCCTCGAGTCCGGCAACAAGGTGAAGGTCGTGTGCCGGTTCCGTGGTCGCGAGATCACGCACCCCGAGCGCGCGCAGATGCAGCTCGACTTCATCGTGTCAAAGCTCGAAGATCTCGCCAACATCGAGCAGCGGCCGACGATGGAAGCGCGCACCATGGCCGTTCTCGTCGCGCCGAAGCCCGTCGTGTTCCAGCGACTGGCGAGCCAGCGCGCGAACCGTGAGAAGGCCCGCCAGTCGAATCCACAGGGTGAGTCCTCGCCGCTTCACGACGATCCGACCCAAGAGGAGCTCGACGACGAGTTGCACGAGCCCGACGACGACGACGAGACCGACGAGGACCTCGAGGAAGAAGAAGCGAACGCGTAGCTACTTGTGGATGAGTCCGCCGAAGTACGCGCCGGCAGCGGCGGCGGCGGCGACCACGAGCACCACGATTCCGACGATTCCCCCCTTGGCTTTCGTTGCCGAGGGGGCGTCGGTGTCGGCGGGAACGCCCCCGGCGGGCTCCGCGCCGCCCGATTTTGCGAGGTGTGCGGAAGCGGACTGCGCCGGCGTGGCCGGCGCCGTACCGGCGCGCGAGGGCGGACGCGGCTCTTCGTCGTCCTCGAGCGCAGCGAGGTTGCCGAGCTCGTAGCTCATGGGCGCGTGTTTGTCGGACTTCGAGTCCCCCGCGATGTCGTCGACCCAATTGTGCACGTCTTCGAACGAGCCGATGCTCACGGGCACGGCGCCGATCGTGCTCTTCTCCGCCTTGCCCTGTTCGTCGAGCGAGGTGAACTCGAAGAGCGCCTCGTCGATGAGCGACCCGATCATCGAGCCCTTGTCGACCTTGTCGCGCTTCTTCTGCAGGCGCTCGCGCCAAATCGGCAGGACGAGCTGCGAGATGTCGAAAGACGACACGGCCCGTCCGAGGTGGAAGAGCACGTTGTTGAGATCGCGGCCGAAGTCCCGCGCGCTCTGGTAACGCTTGTTGGGGTCGCCGGCGAGACCCTTCAGCACGACGCGCTCGAGCTCCGCGGGGACCTTCGAGTTGAACTGGCGCAGAGGCGGGATTTCCGCTTTCTGGACCAACCGTACGGTTTCTAGATCGCTGTCGCCGAGGAAGAGGCGGCGGCCCGCGAGCATTTCCCAAAGCATGATGCCCACGGCGAAAATGTCCGTGCGCGCATCGACGGGCAACCCCTGCGCGACCTCGGGCGAGAGGTAGCTGAACTTGCCCTTGATGATGCCGGGCTCGCTTTTTTCGAGCTGGCTGTTCGCCTTCGCGAGCCCGAAATCCACGATTTTCACCTCGCCGAAACGCGTGATGAGCACGTTCGGGGGCGACATGTCGCGGTGGACGATGTGCAGGTTTTGGCCCTTGCTGTCCACGAGCTCGTGAGCGTAGGCGAGGCCCTCGCAGATGCGCACGCAGACGAGGCACGCCTCTTCGACGGGGAACGGCTGATTCGACTTCTTTCGGTGCTCGATGACGCCCTTCAGGTCCGAGCCGTCGACGAACTCCATCACGATGAAGTAGGTGTTGTCGCCGACGCCAATGTCGAAAACCTGAACGCAGTTCGAGTGGGACAGGTGGGCGCAGACGCGCGCCTCGTCGAGGAACATCCCGATGAACTGCTTCTTTTCCGAAAGGTGCGGGAGCACCCGTTTGATCGCGACGAGCTTCTTGAAGCCTTCGAGGCCGGCGCTTTCGGCACGGAATACCTCGGCCATGCCACCGGCCGCGATTCGCTCTAAGACCTTGTAACGTTGGGCGGACTGGGCCATCGGTGGGAGGAGGGCGCCGCACGGAACACGGCGAACGACGAGCCTACTCGACCCGCCGGAGTTCTGCGAGGTGCGGTTTCCGCGGCAAAAATGGCCAAGGTTATTGACGGAGCCCGGAGGACGCGCGAGAAGTGGCCCCGATGAGCGCCCATGGCCACGCGACGGAGGGCGATGCCGCCGCGTCGCACGACCACCACTTCCTGGGAATTCCCGCGGACAGGCCGGGCCCGGACGAGCCGCGCACGCCGCTCTGGCTTCCGCTCGCCGGCATCGGGCTCTTCCTGCTCTCGCTGCTCACGTACGTGATGACGCGCCCGCCGGGAAAGACGGGCGCCGAGCTCGCGAAGGAAGCGGCTCCGGCGGCCGTCGCGTCGGCTCCGAACCCCGTCGCTGCGGCTCCGGCGGGCTCCGCGCCGAACCCGCGCGTGCGGCGCTTTCCTTTCCCGCCGCCTGGTGCGGAAGCGCCCGCCGGTGCAGCGCCCGCCGGTGCCGCTCCAGCTGCCGGTTCGGCGGCGCCCCGCCCGATGCCGCGCATGCGGCCGACGCCCGGTGCTCCCGCTCCTGCGCGTCCGGCGCCTCCCCCCGCGCCGGCCCAGTAGCACTCGCTTTTCGCGGAGCCGTGTGTCAGGCTCCGCCACCCTCCCGGGGCCGTAGCTCAGCTGGGAGAGCGCATGACTGGCAGTCATGAGGTCAGGGGTTCGATCCCCCTCGGCTCCACTTAGTAGACATCGAAAAAATTCGGGGATTCGCGGGCGGGGCGATTCCATGTGCCACGTATGTGCCGCGAGCTCGTCATTGACGGTCGCGCGCTGTGGACTGAAGGTCCTTGCGCTCGGGCCCACCGCACGTGCCTTGCAGCAGGGGATTTCCGGCCATCCCCTTGGTCGAGGCGCGTGTCGTGGACCCGGTCGTTGCGGCTGGTAGCTTGCCCCGGCATTGCAATCTGTAGGAGCACGCCTCGGGAGGTCGTCCACGTGAGGCGGACCGTTTCCCTCACGTCCAGGAGCTCTACGGCATCGCGCCGAACGTCGGGGCTCAGGTGCGCGTAGCGCATCGTCATCTCGATCGAGGAATGACCGAGAAGTTCCTGGACGCTCTTGATGGGCGCGCCGCGCATGACGAGGTGCGAGGCGAACGAATGGCGAAGCGAATGCCAGCCGATGTGCCTGAGGCCGGCGTTTTTCAGAGCGCGCTTGAGTGGCCACCGCGTCTGCGCATGCGTCAGCATGGATCCGTCTGGCTCGCAGAAGACGTACTGGCCGTTCCGCGGACAATCGCGGAGTGCGTCGAGTGCCTGCTTGCAGAGCGGGACCTCGCGCGTTCGACCGTTCTTCGGCGTTCCGATCATTCCTTCCGAAACGGCCTGGCGAATGATCAGGCGTCCGGCGACGAGGTCGACGTCGATCCAACGAAGGCCGATGAGCTCGCCGTGGCGGAGACCCGTGCGGAGCGCGACGATGATCATCGCGCGCCACTCGTCCTCGGCGCCATCACGAGATGACCTCGGCGTGCTTGTTGCCTGGACGTCCACCATCCGTCCTTCGTGCAACGCACCGGACGAATCGC
>DASUTR010000359.1:0-2389 GCA_036374535.1 Polyangiaceae bacterium | reverse complement strand
GGCCGCGACCGAATCGGCTCCTTCCCCGGCTCCGGCGGAGGGCGCGGCTCCCGAGGCGCCCGAGCCCGCTCCGGCGCCCGTCCCGAAGTCCGGCGACCCGGCGACGAGCGTGCCCCTGCGCTACGAGATCCGCCTGGCGATCTAGCTGCTCAAAGCTTGAGCGTCACCTTGGCGGGCCAGCTGCCGGGCGACGGAAACTTCGCGCCCTTCAGCGCATCGACGAGACAGTCCACCGCGTCTTCGCCGGTTTCGTCGGGCGGTGTGACCCCGGCGGCGAGCACGTCGCCTTCGGTGCCGACGTACAGGGTCGCTTCGAACGCTCCCGAGTGGCCGCCTTTACACTTCGACACGTCGTCGCCGATCTTCGAGATGCCGGCCTCCGCGTCGCTGTCGGACCATTGCGTCGGCGGCCGTACGTCGTTCGGAGGATCGAAGTCGAACGACTTGCGGGCGAGCCCGTGATCGCCGCCGACGGGCTTCGGCCACGTCTTTTTGCGCAGCGAGTTCAGCATGCACTTTTCGGTCGTGCGATCGCCGAGCGTCGAATGCTCGAGGTACGCCTTTTCGATCTTGCCCGACGTGTCGATCTTCAAGAAGAAGCTCACCGAGCCCCCGAGGAACTCGACGCGCTCCGCGCCGCTGCTGAGGCAGCGCTCGAGCCCGCCGAGCGAGGAGCTGAACGCTTGCTCGACGGCGTCCTCGTTCATGCCGCCGATCTCGCTCGACGTCTGCACGCCGGGACCGCGGTCTTCCTTCGCGCCCTCCGACGCCGCCTCGTCGGGAGACTTCGCGGCGGGCTCGCTGCCGCCGCACGCGAAGGCGGACACCGAAGTCAAAAAACAGCTGGAAACGAGCGTCGAACGAAGCCAACCCATGATGAGCCGTCCCCTAGCGCGGCCGCGGCGAAGACACCATAGGACGGCGGCGCGCGGCCGGATTTTTTACGGGAAGGTGGACGGCAAGCTACTCGTCCTCGCGGAGCTTGGCGAGCACGCTCAGGTCCTCGAGCGTCGAGATGTCGCCCTGTGCTTCGCGGCCCGCGGCGACGTCTTTCAGGAGTCGCCGCATGATCTTTCCGCTGCGCGTTTTCGGCAAGCCGTCGGCGAAGCGAATCTCGTCGGGACGCGCGAACTTTCCGATCTCTTGGGCAACGTGCTCCGAGAGCGCCTGCTTCATCGCGGCGTCCGGAGCATGCGTTGGTTTCAGCGTGACGAAACCGACGAGCGCTTGCCCCTTGAGCTCGTCCGGGCGGCCCACCGCCGCCGCTTCGGCGACCGCCGGATGCGAAACGAGCGCGCTTTCGATTTCGGCCGTTCCGATGCGATGGCCCGCGACGTTCAACACGTCGTCGATGCGACCGACCACACGGAAGTAACCCTCGGCATCGCGGTGCGCGCCGTCACCCGTGAAGTAGGCCCCCGGAATTTCGCTGAAATATTGCTGCTCGTAGCGCTCGTCGTCGCCCCACACCGTGCGGAGCATGCTCGGCCACGGTCGCCGGAGGATGAGCAGGCCGCCCTGATCCGGAGGCACGTCTTTCCCATCGGCGGTGACGACGGCCGGCTCGACGCCGAAAAACGGCAGGCCCGTCGCGCCCGGCTTCATCGTGTGAACGCCGGGGAGGGTCGTCAGGAGAATGCTGCCCGTCTCGGTTTGCCACCAGGTGTCGACGACGGGGCAATTCTTGCGGCCGATGTGCTCGTGATACCAGACCCACGCTTCGGGATTGATGGGCTCTCCGACGCTGCCGAGCAGGCGCAGGCTCGACAGATCGCTCTTGTTCGGCCACTCCGCGCCCTGGCGGATGAACGCGCGGATCGCGGTCGGAGCCGTGTAGAGGATCGAGACGCGGTGCTTCTCGATGATGCGCCAGAAGCGCCCCCAATCGGGGAAATTGGGCGCGCCTTCGTAGAGCACGCACGTGGCGCCGTTCGAGAGCGGGCCGTACACGATGTAGCTGTGCCCGGTGACCCAGCCGATGTCGGCCGTGCACCAATAGACGTCGTCGTCACGTAAGTCGAACACGTACTTCGACGTGAGGTGCGCTCCTGCGAGGTAGCCAGCCGTCGTGTGCAGCACGCCTTTCGGCTTTCCGGTCGATCCGGAAGTGTAGAGGATGAAGAGCGGGTGTTCGGCATCGACGATTTCAGGCGCGCCGTTCTTCTCGGGCTCGCTCCCCGCTTGCGCCTCGAACCAATCGAGATCGCGTCCGGGGTGAATCGTGATCGGAGCCTTTTCCTGCCCGAGGCGGCGGAGGACGAGCACCTTCTCGACGCTCGACGTGCCCTCGAGCGCCTTGTCGACGGTCGCCTTCAGCGGCACGACGTTACCGCGCCGGTACGCGCCGTCTTGGGTGAGCACGACCTTGGCGGAGCAGTCGTGGATGCGA